>NZ_JBALMS010000060.1:0-8645 GCF_036962205.1 Bacillus sp. JJ664
CATAAAAAAGTAGAAATTGTATTCAATGAAGAAAATAATGGTTTAATCATCTTAAATAATGATTCAAATTGGCTAGACTTTACTACCTATGGGACTCTCTATATAGGTAATGACTTTAGTCAGTTTACCATCTTAATATTTGAAAAAGAGTCAAAAGGGAGTAATGGATGGAGTGCTGGTGATGGGATAATGATTTCTGCACCAGCTAAAAGTAGAGAAGAGGCATTATCGATTTCTAATCATTTAATGAAAGATTTTTTGAATGGAAATGGGAAGAAATCGCTAGAAGACTTTAGAAGGTAACTTTTATAGCTAACCTATTCATAGGTAGTACAGATCTAAGTCGCAAATGCGACTTTTTTTATGTATGAAGGAAGTTTCCTAAAAAGATAGCGATTATTAGGGGGGAAAGTATTGGAAATTTATCTAAGGGTACAATTACTATTTACTTAATATAACTTATTAAAAATAAGTATTAATCTTATTTTTACTTAAAACAACTTACATAATCGCTTAATATGACTTATAATGTAAAAGAGGAGGTTACTAATGAATCAAGACGAACGGTTAATACGTATCCTAAATTATTTAGAAACTCATAAAACAATGAACATTAAACAAATGTGTGATATGTATAATATCTCACGTGATACTGCAAGAAGAGATATTGTAAAACTTTCGAAAAATAAAGCAGTGGTTAGAACTTATGGTGGAGTAGCTTTATCAACTTTTCATAAGAAAATTGATAATTATCATGAGCGTTCACTTAATGAATTAGAAACTAAAAAAATAATTGGAATGAAAGCAGCGAATTATATCGAGAGTAATGACATGATTTACTTAGATGTTTCAACTACAGTAAATTTTATCGCCCAATATGTAACATCAAAGAACGTAACTTTTGTAACGAATTCGATTGATAGTGCTTATACATTAGCGCAATCTGAAGATGCGACAATTCATTTTTTAGGTGGAATATTAAATAAATCCACTAGACATGTTACTGGATATTCTACAACTGAAAAACTAAAAGATTATCATTTTAATAAGGTATTTATTGGTGCTGTGGGTATTACAGAAGAGGGTATTTATTATGCTTTTGAGGAAGATATTCATTTTAAGCGTGAATTAATAAAGCATGCTGATCAAGTTATTTTATTGGCAGATCACACCAAGTTTTACCAACGACAGAACTATAAAGCTTTAACA
Organism: Bacillus sp. JJ664; assembly: GCF_036962205.1. Taxonomy (NCBI): domain Bacteria; kingdom Bacillati; phylum Bacillota; class Bacilli; order Caryophanales; family Bacillaceae; genus Bacillus; species Bacillus sp. JJ664. The sequence goes on from NZ_JBALMS010000060.1 coordinate 1,210, forward strand.
CTTGAATCAATTGATACATTTATTACGGATCAAGAACTACCTAATGATTTAAATAACATGATGATAGAGCACGGTGTTGAAGTAATCATAGCAAATCAATAAGAAAAATAGGGGGAATTATTTTGGTAACATCTATTATTTTTGATATTGATGGTACAATTTTGGATACAGAGCAAATAGTACTTAAATCTTTACAAAAGGTTTTAAAGGATGAACTGAATAAAGAATATCAATTACATGAATTAAGATTTGCCTTAGGAATTCCAGGTAAAGAATCTTTAAAGAAATTAAATGTATCTAACATAGAAGAAGTTCATCCAAAATGGTCTAAAGCTGAATTAGATTTCTTACATGAAGTAACCGTATTTGAAGAAATAGAAGAAGTTATAAAAGAATTATCACTTAGAAATTTAAAACTTGGAATCGTTACTTCGAAAACGAAGAAAGATTTAAATGAAGGATTCGAACCATTTGGTTTAAATGGTTACTTTGAACATATAATTTGTGCATGTGATACCGCTAAGCATAAACCGAATCCTGATCCACTAGTAGCTTGTTTAGCAAAATTAGAAGTTACGAATGATCATGCTATATACATAGGGGATTCTATATATGATATGCAATGCGCAAAAAGTGCTGGTGTAAAATTCGCACTTGCATTATGGGGTTCAAAGACAACGGAAGGTTTTGAAAAAGCTGATTATGTATTAAACAAACCAATTGATATCCTAAATTTAGTTTGATAGAGTTTAAATGTAATGGAATCAATAAGATATGAAAAAAGTCGGTCCTTAACATAGTAGATCGACTTTTTTGTATGAAAATTAAAATAATAACATATGTATAAATGAATTTAGCTATCTTTTGAAGGGAGTTATACCCTTGTGCAGCGGATAAAATTTATGATTAAAGCTTTTATGAATGAGCCATTGTGGTTCAAAGTGTTAATCTCTACTACTTTCCTTGCTTCGATTTTATTTAGTAGTTCAATTTTTTCGAACCATGCTTATTTGCAAAGTTGCTCCAAATTAGCAGCGGCTATCTTCTTTTCTGCTTACGCTATCAAAATTCGGAGGAGTTTTAAAAGAGCTTTAATTTTATTTGGTTGTTCTCTAATATGTTTAGTTCTATCAATTTTGGCAATATTCTAGGTNNTAAGATTAATAGCTATGTAAATAGGAAATAATCCAAAGAAGTAGGGGGCAATACAGCTCCCTTTTTTTTACGATTTAACAGGTTTGTAGAAAAAAATGCAGAATCTCTAATTAAATATAGTTAGTAAATTAATCGGAGGAACTATATGGACGACATTAGGAAAGTTTTTAAAAAAAGTAAAACACTTAATGGACCATTTCCAATTTTTGATATTAACAATGCGTCAGAACGTCCAGATGAACTTTTTCTGGAATGGTTTAAATTGGCTTTAGATTATAATGTACATGAACCACATGCAATGACACTTTCAACAATTGACCAAAATGGGTTTCCAGATGCAAGGGTTTTAATAATAAAAGATATGGATCAATACGGGTGGTATTTTGCATCTAGCTCACAAAGTGAAAAAGGCAAACAAATAAATAGTAATCCTAACGTTGCTATGACTTTTTATTGGTCAATAATTGGAAGACAAATAAGAATACGTGGAAAAGCAATTGAAATGGAAAAAGAATTAAGTGCGCAAGATTTTTTTGAACGAGGTACAATAGCTCGTGCAGTAGCTTTGACTGGTAAACAAAGTATGATTTTAAAAGCGGAAAGTGAATTTGTTGAGATAGTAAATAAACAAATTGAACATTTACATTACAACCCAAATTTAGTGCTTCCTTCGTGGACATTGTATCGAGTAGTTGCAAAAGAAGTAGAGTTCTGGCAGGCAAATGAAGATCGTAAGCATATAAGATTAAGATATTACCTTGATGGAGGTAGGTGGTTAAAAAACATATTGTGGCCTTAAACTAATTTTATTTCTCTAATTCAACTTACACTAATAATAGTATTTTCTATACATGAAGAAAATGGATCAGCAAAATACTGATCCATTTCTCTTTTTAAAATTACCTAGTCATGAATTATGTTTAGGAAGCACTGCCAGCATCGGGTGAAACTCTGTCGTCATAATTCCAGCCATAACAGCAGGGTCTTCTGAGATTAGTTTTGGGACTTCATCTTCATTTTCAACTTCTATGATAGCAATTCCATGAGGTGATGTAGGATTTCTTACAGGACCGAAGACTAGAGCAATCCCTTGATTTTGCTTGTCAGTCCAATATGCTATATGTTTTCCCATGATAGTTCGTTCTTCATCTGACATGTCTTGTTGAAAAGTTGTTCTTGGGGGAGTAGATTTTAGCATAAAGTGCAATTTAGCTGAATGAATTTGGTTGTTGTCTGACATTTTAATTTACCTCCATTTTTCTGAATTACTGTAGCGACACTTACTTCAATTATTTCATAAATGATCTTCTAATACAAAGTAGCTAAATTTAAATGAGTTTATCAGTTGTATTACGAAATGGTTAATTTTGTGAGAAATACTTCAAGTTTTTCAATACACATGGTAGAATTTTGACATTCTCAGATTTGGGAGAGTGGTTATGTTGAATAATGGAAATTCACGTGCAACATCTAGAGCAAAAAGAAAAAAAAACAAATTGATTTTAATTGGATCAATTGCAATAGGACTTATACTGATTGTATTTGTTTCGTTTTCGATTTTTTCATCAAATGATAACAATGCATCCCAAAAAAGTACGCAAGCCTCAACCGATAATCAGGAAAAGCCAACTGCAAACGAGGATTCTACAGAAGATGAAACAAGTGAGGACACAGCGTCAGAAGATCAAACTCAAATTGATGAATCAAGTAGTGATGCAGTATCAGGGGATTCTACATCGGATAGTTCACTGGCAGATTCTACAATTGCTCCGGAAACTCCTGAACAAACTGGAATGGAGCATGTTACAAACTATGATTCTAGTTCTCAAGATTGGCAGGATATGCTACAGACAATCGCAACTTCCACTGGAATAGATCAAAGTAATATGACTGTTTGGTTTTTAGGGAGCGATAAAAGCAACCCAGGGGGATCAGTTGGGACAGTCTCTGCAAAAGAAAAAGGGTCACAAAAATATCGCGTGTTTCTTGAATGGAATGGCACAGGTTATATAGCAACGAAAATTGAACCTGCATCATAAAAAAAAGATAGTGAACATCAATGAAACAAAGGCTGTCGAGTATATCTCGGCAGCCTATTTTTTTCAATTATTTTTGTTGACTATAGTTTAGGGTTGTTAATTAATTCTTTCTAGATTCATTTTGATTTTCCAGTATTAATTAAATCTACTTTTACATTTACTTTATAATTCAATTTTGAATAGGTCTGGTTCCAATTCATCTTCTTCCATTTTTCATATGATGAATGATTACGGATTAATGTACCGATTCCTAAAGGATCAGTTTGGTCTTTTTGTAATTTGATTAACAATTTTTTTGCATTTGTTTTTATGTAATTTTCAATTTGATTTTCCAATTGCCTTTGATACTTTTCCTTACTAATATCCAGTGTCCCTGTGTATTCAAGGACGCTTCCCTCTAAATCAACTATGAACTCGACTGTCTTGTTTTTTCTCATGTTTATTTTTTTATCATTTTTCGATGTGATATCACTTAAAAATAGTTGATTCGTTTTTCTTGTTTTTTTATCATCCATATTGATCATCAAGCTGCCATTATGAACGTTCCCGCATAATAAGTTAAGGATATGTGTTTCACTTAAAGGTAAGAGTGAAACATACTGGTCACCTTTAAAAGTACCCAATCCCTTTAATTCGATATTGTCTCGTTCATAAGTAAAAACTGGTAAAACAGGATCAATACCATCGTCGTAATAATCTCTTGAAAAACGGTATTTATCAGTATTTAAAATGCTAGTTTGAGTGCCTAATTTATCCATGAATGTATAAAGGTATTCAGCATTATCTGGAATAGAGGGAATCTTCTTTTTTAGAAGTTCTTCACCTTTTCCCTCAACGATCGCAAGTTTAACGCGAGTTCCGAATTCTGGATCTCTTGAAAGTGTCTCAACAATGTTGAAAAGTCCTTTTTTAGATAGTTCTTCCCCAAAGAGAATCGTACTCTGTCCACCAACAAGCTTTAAATTAGTTAAATTTTGAAGGTTTATGAAGGTTTCATGAGAAGATTTTCCATTTGCAGTTAGAAACTGAGTTCCAGACATACCTTCTTTAGACACAGTGGGGAATAGGACAGTTGTTTTTACTGGATTATCGTTACTATCTGTTTGATCAAATGCAACTGCTTCAATTATGGCTAAATCTTCAATTATTTTACTTCCTCCACAACCTGTTAACAATAAACAAGATATGACGATCATTACAGGAATTTTATTTTGCATGATCCGTCTCCCTATCAATCAGGTTTTTAAAAATTTGAATAAAAAGAATACATAATACAAAGAGCGGTAATGCCCAAGCTATTCCAATTGCACAATAACTAAGCCGGTTTAACCACTTTTCGACATCCACTATGGAATCTGGGAGCATTGCAAGTATAAATGCGCATGCAAGTATGAATAATATCCAAACATTAGGCTTCATCTTTTTCATCATATTTCCTAAAAATTGCTGGGCTCCCCAGAAATAGATGACAATTATTGATAATATTTTGAATGCAAATACGGAAAAGCAAAGATTTTCTGCTCGTGAAAGGAAACTTACTTCTGTATATTCAAACAATGTCATAACTGGGATTATATCATTCAAAATTTGATTGAAGCTAAAAAAACCATAGCAAGTTGCGGTGACAAGGATATAACTTACTGACGTCAGTAAATTTCCAATAAAAAGGGCCTTTGTCCATTTTTTTTCTACCATAGGGAAAAAGAGGATGGAAACCTCAATACCTAAAAAAGCTGTGTAAACATGGAGTGCTCCCTTAAAAAAATCTGTTCCACCTTTAAAAAAGAAAGTTGTAAAACGTGCAAATTCAAATTCTGGAACAAGGTAAAAAAGTAAAAACAGCATCGGTTGCACGATTGCGCATAAAACCACAATTGCTTTAGTCATCTTGTAGAGTCCGCCTCTTAACAATTGAAAACTAAGTAAAATAAAGAAAAAGATAAATAGGCTGACTGGTAAAGCTGGAAAAAACATCATCTTAAATATGAAAATATATAATCTCATAATCATGCTTGCAGTTCCAATCCAAACACAAATGATAAATAAATAGAAGGGCACCATGATCCATTTGGGAACTGTCGTGTCAATGATTTCAAAAATTGACCTTCCCTTACCAAGCTTATAAATAAACACAATCATCAATATATTTATATTAACGAGTACGAAAATGAAAATGATACTAATCCAGCCATTTGTTCCAAAATATTCGGCAGTATATCGAGGTAAACTATATAAAACAAGACCATTTTGTATCATATAGATTAAAATTGATAGTTGAAATGGATGAAGTCGTTCCTTCATAAGATCACCACTAATTCCTCTCTTTTTCACCATCATTTTGCATCGCTGGTTGACCTTTTTTTATTTTATAGTAAGGTCCTCTCACAATACTATCCATCCAATCTTTTACGAAGGTTGGAGAAATCGGCATAAAATATGGTGAAGATAGATTTGTTAACCCTGTTAAGTGGATGGTTAGAATACCTAATGCGAAAAATATCCCAATATTCCCCATAAATCCTGCCATTGCTATAAATAGAAACCGAATGATTCGAATGGAAGAACTCATAATATAACTTGGGACAATAAATGAAGCAATGGCCGATACTGCTACAACAATGATTAAGATATTACTAGTAATTCCAGCCTCAACTGCTGCTTGGCCAATGACAATACCGCCTACAATACCGATTGTTTGACCAATTTTTGTGGGTAGTCTAGCACCCGCCTCCCTAAGAAGTTCAATAACTATTTCCAAAAAAATAGCTTCAACAATAGGTGGAAAAGGGACTTTACTCCGAGATTGCATGATACTTTGAAGTAGGGACTGTGGAATCATTTCGTAATGATAGGTACAAATGGAAACATAAAAAGCAGTTAGGATTAATGTTATAAATAAAGCCATGTATCGCAATATTCTTACGCCTGTTCCTATGATCCAACGCTGATTATAGTCATCTGGTGACTCAAAAAAATCAAAGAAAGTAGAGGGAGTACAGAAAATGTTTGGACTATCATCAACAAGACCGATGACCTTACCAGCATATAGTTTTGATACAGCAATATCAGGTCTTTCGGTCGTATAAAATTGTGGGAATGGCGAATTTTGATGATCGTCTATTATTTGAATCAAAACGTTGGAGTCTGTTATGGAATCAACTTTTAAAGATTGAATTCTCGCTTTTAGATGATTCACAATATCCATTTTTGCAATTCCATCAATATAGATTAATACAACTTTAGTTTTTGAAATTTCCCCAACAGATAACTTAATCATTTTTAAGCGAGGACTTCTGATTCTTCTTCTAATCAATGAGACATTCGTATGAAGTGCCTCATTAAATGAATCATGTGGCCCATTTATGACAGTTTCTGATTCAGACTGTGCTATTGCACGTTCCTCAAAGCCTGATACACTTATTAAGAATGTATTATCTCCAAAGAACATCGCAACATTACCGTCTAATATCTCATTAATTACTTTCTCTTGATTGTTTTCAAGTCTATACAGAGATTGTTGAAAAGATTTATCGTAAATATTGAAATTCTTTTCTCTTAATGGTGAAAGAATCTCCCATTCTAAAGTTTGAGAATCTACCAATGAGTTTAAATATATAATTTGAATTTCATCCTGATTGAATGAACGATGTACAAGGTCAAAACCATTCCCTAATTCGGTAATTGTTTTTTCGTAAGAAGCATCTGTAAATTTCTCATGATTATTAGCTTTCAATATAGTAGTATCGTCTTTAGAAGCTTGTGGATGACGATTCAATTGTTGATTGTTAGGTACTTTAACAAAATCAGTATCTTTTTGTAAGAAAATCTTTTTTAACTTTGCTCCTAAGCGACCCATTCACGAACCTGCCTTTTAAACCAATATATTTATATATTATTTATCATTCAATCTGCAAATATGTATATTAATCATTAAATAAATTGATAGTTATAAAAATTGGTTTGATTGCCTTGTTTAGATTCAACTACCAAAGTCGAATACTTATTAATAAAGTTTATTGACTTTATCCATTAGAAGAAAAAATGTTAGTAGGGGATCATTTGGACTTATTGTTATAATGAATAGAAGGATTTTTATCTATATTGAGTTATTATATTTAAGTAAAGATATAGTTTATTAATTTCTACGAGAATTTACTTTTTAAAAATGAAGTACCAACTTTTGTAAGATTAAGTCGACGGAGTTGCTCCATCATCCTTTATTTTTAGGCTCTGTTAATATTA
>NZ_JBALMS010000060.1:8799-9653 GCF_036962205.1 Bacillus sp. JJ664
CATTCTTTTTTAACAGAGCCTATTTTTAAAAAGTATAAAGAAGGGAGTTCAAAATGAAAAAGATAGATGAATACTTTGAAACCGCAATGGAAGCCTGGGGAATGATGCAAAAAACTTCTGATGATGAAGGTGCAGAATGGGCAGAAAGATTTGAGCGTTATTTTTATGAGTTTATTGATGAATTGAAAAAGTGGTGGGAAACGCTTGATCCAAAACCAATGAATATTGAGGAAGCTGAAGAGTTACCTGAAATAAAAAATTGGATGGATCAAATTCCAGGACCTGTACAAATAAATTTTTTAACAGAATTAGAAGATATAATAGATGGGATAGATACGGTTCGTTTTGATTGATTGGAAAAGTTCAGCAGAACGTTCGTGCAAGTAGAAGGGAATGAGTTGCAATCATTACTTTTATTTAAGCTGGATTAGCTGAAATTGGTAGAGGATATCTAATTTGGTTATGGCTACGAGAAGGTCAATCTGCCTATTTAGGTCTAATTGGGGGGATTGTTTTAGCTTTGTATGGCGTTATTGCGACATTTCAAGTCTTCCCAACGTTTGGTCGAGTGTATGCAGCTTATGGTGGCGTTTTTATTGTGCTTTCAATTTTATGGGGATGGGGAATAGATAAAAAAGCACCGGATCTCTATGATTGGCTAGGGGCAGTTATCTGTTTAGTGGGTGTGTCTGTTATATTATGGGCACCAAGACATTAATTGATAAAAAAAGATTCTTTCATTAAATTGAAGCATCAGAGTAATTTACGCCAGATTTAAGATTTGGAAAAAGATAAATAAAATGAAAAAGTAACCCTGTTATGAGTTCAAAAGGGTTACTTTTTTTCATTTTTTG
>NZ_JBALMS010000061.1:0-52674 GCF_036962205.1 Bacillus sp. JJ664
GTTTTCAAAGTTCACTTTTTCGCTCGTAAGCGACTTAAACATCATAACATTTTCTTTCAAATGTTGTCAACGTTTTTTTAATTTTATTTATTTGTCATCGACACCGTTTTAATGTGACAACGTTTAATAATATAACACCAAAAAATCATAAACACAATACCTAAATATAAATTCTTTTTATTCAGAATCCACATTTTATTTAACATGCAAAATATGTTTTAAAAAGTAATTTAAGTTTAACCTCAACAACGATGTTTAATAGACATACAGAATTAAAAAAGCTGACTAAACAATTGCTGTTTAGTCAGCCAGGCTCTAAATTATTTATGTCTCAGATTATTTATGTCTCATAAGCGGGAATAATAATACGTCACGAATTGAAGGCGAGTTAGTTAACAACATAACTAGTCTGTCGATACCAATACCTAATCCTCCAGTTGGTGGCATACCATGTTCTAATGCTTCTATATAATCGTCATCCATCATATGCGCTTCATCATTTCCAAGCTCACGTTCTTTCAATTGTGCTTCAAAGCGTTGTTTTTGATCAATTGGATCGTTTAGCTCCGTGAATGCATTTGCATGCTCACGAGCTACAATAAATAATTCAAAACGATCTGTGAAACGAGGATCATCCGCATTCTTTTTCGCTAACGGTGAAATTTCAACCGGGTGACCATAAATAAATGTAGGTTGAATTAATGTTTCTTCTACTTTTTGTTCAAAGAACTCATTAATGATATGTCCTACAGACATATTGTTATTAATCTCTACATTATGCTCTTTAGCAAAATCTCTTGCTTGTTCTACTGACATTTCAGGCCAGAAATCTACTCCACAAGCTTCTTTAATCGCATCAACCATATGAAGTCTTGTCCATTTTGGCTCTAAGTTAACTGTATACTCACCATAAGGGATCGTTGTTGTACCTAAAACTTCTTTAGCAATATGAGCTATTAAGTTCTCAGTCAGTTCCATGATATCTTGATAATCTGCATACGCTTCATATAATTCAATCATAGTAAACTCTGGATTATGACGAGTTGAAATACCTTCGTTACGGAATACACGACCGATTTCATAAACTTTTTCAAGTCCGCCTACGATTAATCGTTTTAAGTGTAACTCAATAGCGATACGCATATATAATTCCATATCCAGTGCGTTATGGTGTGTGATAAACGGTCTAGCTGAAGCTCCACCTGCAATCGCATGCAACATAGGCGTTTCAACTTCTAAATAACCTTGATCATCTAAATAACGTCTCATTGATTGAATGATTTTACTACGAGAAATGAACGTTTGACGACTTTCCATGTTCATTAAATCTAAGTATCGTTGGCGATAACGTTGTTCCACATCTTGTAAACCATGGAACTTATCTGGAAGTGGTAGTAATGCTTTTGATAGGAAAGTATATTCCTTTACCTTAATAGATAATTCTCCAACATTTGTTTTAAATACTTCACCACTAACACCAACAATGTCGCCTAGGTCAGTAATATCAAAGATTTCGTAGCTCTCTTCACCCACAGCATCTTTACGAACATAGATTTGAACTTGTCCATTTAAATCTTGTACGTGTGCAAATCCAGCTTTCCCTTTACCACGTTTCGTCATTACACGTCCTGCGAATGAAACAATAATTGCTTTTTCTTCTAATTCTTCTTTAGAAAATTGATCAAACTGTGCTAATAATTCGCTTGAAGAGTGTGAACGTATAAATTTTTTACCGAAAGGATCGATTCCTTTTTCTTCAAGAGTTTTCAATTTTTCCCTACGAATCAGGGCTTGGTCATTTAATTCTTCGTGACTCATCTTCTCATCTCCACGTTTTTATTAATAAGTATATAAATACAATATGATTTTAATAGAAAAACTGCCAGGAATCTAACTGGCAGTTTTGTTTACTATATCATATTATATTTTGTCAAGGGAAACCTGTCAAACTTACAAAGCTTCAACAGCTTCCATTTTTGCTTCTACTTCATTAACATAAGCCGTTAATAGATTAACCATTTCTTCACGAGTATTCACTTCGTTGATTTGGTTACGAACTGTTGTAGTACCTTTCATGCCTTTTAAATACCATGCAGCATGTTTTCTCATTTCCAATACAGCAACATGTTCATTTTTCAATTCGATTAATCGGTCCATATGCAACAGACACACATCAATTTTTTCGCGTGGCGCTGGCTCTGGCATTAAAATGCCTGACTCCAGATACTTAACCGTACGATAAATCATCCACGGATTCCCTAGTGCCGCTCGACCAATCATTACGCCATCACAGCCAGTTTCATCTAACATACGCTTAGCATCTTGAGGCGTTTCTACGTCACCATTTCCGATAACTGGAATTGAAACCTGATTTTTAACTTCTTTAATCCAGCTCCAATCAGATTTACCTTCATACATTTGATAGCGTGTACGACCATGAACTGCAACAGCTTTTCCGCCAGCAGCTTCAACAGCTTTTGCATTTTCGACTACATATATATGATCATCATCCCAACCAAGACGCATTTTAACAGTTACTGGTTTACTGACATTTTGAGCTACTGCATAAACCATTTCATGAATCTTATTAGGGTCTAATAACCATTTAGCACCCGCATCGACTTTTGTTATTTTGGGTACAGGACAACCCATATTAATATCAATAATATCTGCATTTGTATTTTCATCTACGTACTTAGCAGCTTCTACTAACGATGATTTTTCGCCACCAAATATTTGTAAGCTTAATGGTTTTTCACGTTCATCCATATAAAGCATATCTAATGTTCTTTTGTTATTGCGAAGAATCGCTTTATCACTTACCATTTCAGCACAAACTAATCCTGCGCCAAATTCCTTTACAGTTAATCTAAAAGCCGAGTTACATACCCCAGCCATTGGTGCTAGTACGACGGGATTTTTCATCTCGATGTCACCAATTTTCAGCACATCCCATCCTCCTCCCATTGCATTTAAAACTTACAATCTATATTGATAGTTCCTCTACACTTACTTTTAATTGTTTTGCACATTCATGCAAAAACTGTTCTGATGGCATACGATTCCCACGTTCTACTTCTCCTAGAACTGAAACGGATACGCCTAGATTTTTTGCAAAACCTTCTTGGGTATAGCCTTTTAACTTTCTAAAAGCCCTAATTCTTCTCCCCCATTTTTCTGCTTCCATAATCGTACCCCTTTGTCTTCTAACAATTTATTTTCAACCTTAAGCGATGGGTTAATTTCTTTTAAAGGTATTAATACAAAGCTTCTTTCAAACATTCTAGGGTGAGGTATTCTTAGGTGCTCAACTTCTATATTTTCTTGATTATAGAGTAAAATGTCAAGGTCTATTGTTCTTGGACCCCAATGTATTTCTCTCTTTCTACCAAGATTTTGTTCTATATTCTGCGTTACTTCAAGCAATTGTAAAGGCGTTAAATTGGTAGAAATTTTCATGACTAAATTTAGAAATGAATCTTGATCAACGTAACCTACTGGATCTGTTTCATAGATTGATGAAACTTGTTCAACTATAATACTTTCATGTTGCCCGATTTCTTGTATTGCTCTTTTAAGGAAACCTACTCGATCACCTATATTTGTACCTAAACTTATGTATGATTGATTATTCATGACGACCCCTTGTTATTTCAACTGCTACGTAATCATAATGACCTGGTATCGGCGGATCTGGTTTAATCACTTTCACTGTACATTGTTGAATTAGATCATAAGTATGTAATATTTGTGAAGCCACCTCTTCAGCTACTGCCTCAACTAAATCATATGGTTTACCTTGAACGACTTCTTCACATGTCTTGAATAAATCTGCGTAACTTACTGAATACGCCAAATCATCGGTTTTTCCTGCTTTTTTTGTATCTAATTCGACAATTAAATCCACATTAAATCGTTGACCAAGTGTCTTCTCTTCTTTATAAACACCGTGGTACCCATAGAATTTCATCCCTGTTACATAAATTTTATCCATTATTGATCTCCTATCTGTAACATTGCATCCATCATTTTAGCCATTCGAGAAATCGGTAGAACATCATGAACTCGAACAATTTCACAACCCTTTGTTATACCAAGACAAACAGTCGCTCCCGTCCCTTCCATCCGCTCATCGACTTCAGTTCCAAGGACTTGTCCAATAAATCTTTTTTTCGAAGTACCAAGTAAGACTGGATAATCTAGTGATTTAATCTGCTCTAATTGATTCATCACCTCTAAATTTTGTTTAGCTGTCTTTGCAAATCCGATGCCCGGATCAAGAATAATCATCTCATCTTTTACACCAGCACGCTTTGCAATCTGGATACTTTCAACTAAATCACATATCAAATCGCTCATTAAACTGTAATAATTTTCATTTGTTCGGTTATGCATTAAACAAATTGGAACTTGGTAAGATGCTGCAACCTCTGCAATACGAGGATCTTTTTTTGCTCCCCAAACGTCATTAATGATTGTTGCACCAGCTTCTAACGCTTGTTTCGCTACCTCAGATTTGTATGTATCTATTGAAATCGGAACGTCTATTTCATTAGACAGAGCTTTTATAATCGGAACAACCCGTTTAATCTCTTCTTCTTCATTGACCACTGCCGCTCCAGGTCTTGTAGATTCTCCGCCTACATCTATAATCTTCGCTCCATCAGCAATTAGTTTCTTTGCATGTTGAATCGCTAGTTCTACTTCGTTATATTTGCCACCGTCGGAAAATGAGTCTGGCGTGGCATTTAAAATCCCCATAATAATTGTTTCATCTTGTATCGGTAATGAATAATTCCCGCAAAGCAAAGGTGTTCTCGCTCTTCTCATGATTATTCACTCCTTTCTATTTCATATCTGCTGAATAAACGTGATGTATAGTTACGATAATCTTTTTGAAGTTTATAAATAAGACTGTTCTCATGTAAGGCATAACCATGTTTATCAATTGTCGTAATTGGAATCATTTCTTGAATTGAGTTTGTTATAAAAATCTCATCACTATCAATCAACTCTGCTTCAGTAAAGAAACCTTCTTCACACAAAATGCCGTTAACATTTGACCAATGCATTACGAATTGTCTTGTAATCCCATTTAATATTCCAGTATCGATATGAGGAGTATACATTTTACCATTTTTTATAAAAAAGATATTTGAAACGATCCCCTCAGAAATGTATCCATCCTTCGTTAGAAAAATTCCTTCCAAACAAGGAGAGTTACCAATTTCTTTCTTCCCAATAATATTATTTAGATAATGATGTGACTTTAATCTTTCTTTACCTTCAGGAGAATTTCTTGGTGTATGTAGAATGACCCCTTCCTTTTCGGTAATGTTTGAAGGGGGCATTGGTTTAACAAATATGATTGTATTTGGTTTTTGATATATTCCCGTATATAGACCAATCTCTCCATCGCCTGCTGAAACATTTAAACGAATATATGCATTCTTTAAATTGTTCATCTCAACTAATCGAATTAATATATCTTGTATTTCCTCATTTGACATGTTCCACTCAATATTTAATTCATTTAATGACTGTCTTAAACGATTAAGGTGATCGAATAATAGGAATGGGTGTCCATCATATATTCTAAAGGTCTCAAACACACCTAATCCATATAAAAAGCCATGATCAAATGGAGAAATTTTCACTTCAAAATCATTCAAGTAATCTCCATTGAAATAAATCTTCATACTTTACTCCTAGATGGTTTATATAACTCTAAAAAGTTCTTAAGCATCTCTTTTCCAAACTGAGACATAATTGATTCAGGATGAAATTGAACGCCTTCAATAGGCAAGGTTTTATGTTTTAATGCCATTATTTCTCCATCACTTGTCCAAGCGGTAACTTGTAATTGATTTGGGAAGCTTTTATCATCAACAATTAAAGAGTGATACCTCGTCACATCAATCGGAGATGGCAAATCACTAAATAATCCCATACCTTCGTGAGTAATAGAAGAAGTCTTACCATGCATAAGTGTTTTAGCACGGATTACTTCACCACCGAACACTTGAGCAATCGCCTGGTGACCTAAACATACGCCCAAGATAGGCATTTTACCTGCGAAGTATTCTATGGCTTTTAAACTAATACCTGCTTCATTTGGTGTACATGGTCCTGGTGAAATCATCAAATAAGTAGGGGCCATTGCTTCTATTTCCTCTAAAGTGATTTCATCGTTTCTTTTTACAACCAGTTCTTCACCTAGTTCACCTAAATATTGTACAAGGTTGTAAGTAAAAGAATCGTAGTTATCAATCATTAAAATCATGCTTGTATACCACCTAACTTAGCTTTTTGTTCACTTACACTCTTTGCCGTCCATAACGCTTGAGCTTTCTTTAAGCTTTCCAAATACTCATGCTTAGGATTAGAATCAATTACGATGCCTGCTCCTGCTTGCACATATGCTTGTTGATCCTTCGTAATCATTGTACGGATTGTAATATTTAACTCCATATCACCTGTAAAACTAACCCATCCAACCGAACCTGTATAAATACCTCGTTTTGTTGGCTCGAGCTCCTCAATAATCTCCATAGTACGGATTTTAGGCGCACCTGTAATTGTTCCCCCGGGAAATACTGCTTTTAGCAAATCGAATGAATCTTTATCTTCATTTAATTCTCCACGTACATTAGAAACTAAATGCATAACATGTGAGTATTTCTCGATCACTAATAATTCATCCACTTCAACCGAGCCATATTTACATACTCGCCCTAAATCATTACGTTCTAAATCAACTAACATAATATGTTCAGCCTGTTCTTTTTCATTTGAACGTAGTTCTTCCATTAATTGAGCTTCTTCCTCTGGTGTGTTACCACGAGACCTTGTACCAGCGATTGGTCTTGTCCAAACTTCTTGGCCTCTCTTTGCTACAAGTAGCTCTGGTGAACAACTTACAATTTGAAATTCATCAAATTCTAAAAATGACATATACGGAGATGGATTGATTTCTCTTAATTGTTCGTAAATATAAATTGGATCTGTTACCAATGTTTCTGATTGAAGAACCGATAAGTTCACTTGAAACACGTCACCAGCACCAATATAATCCTTTACCTTCCCTACAGCCTCAGTAAAGGTTTCCTCAGACATATAAACTGTTTTTTGAAGTTGTTCGGAGCTTTTTCTATCTATGTTTACTTTTTCCACTTCTTTTACAAAGAATGCTTCTAGTGATTCTAGCTTTTCTAACGCAATCTCTTTATTTTCAGTTTCTTCAATTACAATTAGATACATTAACTGGTCTTGGTGGTCAAAAATGATAACCTCATGAAATATAAGTAAATATACATCAGGTATGTTATAAACATCTTCTGCAAGATTCGGAATGTCTTCGATATAACGATTGCAGTCATATGTGAAATACCCAATCGCTCCACCTTGAAATGGAGGTAAATCATCGCGCTTGTCGATCGTGAATTTCGTTAAATATTTTTTCGCCAGATCAATCGGATTTCCGCTCTCTTCAGTTTTTCCTAAATGATCTTCTATTGTTAACTTATTATTTTTGCCATAAATTTTTGCAACGGGATTTGATGCCATAATAGAATATCTTCCATCACGTCCACTCTCAAGTAGTACGGCATTCTTTTTATCTTTGGCCATCTCTACAAAGTGATTGAAGAAAGATTTGTTAAAATTTAATACTTTTGAAAATATTTCATACTTCATGTGAAATCCCCCTCTGATTGCTTCCTTTTTTCATTTTACACAAAAATTAGGAACTATACATCAAAGCATTTCATTGGATAACAAAAAATCCCTCTGCATTGATGCAAAGGGATTGTTTAAAATTACATTTTACTCGAATTGATATAACGCTGTACTTAAGTAACGTTCACCATTACTTGGAATAATAGCTAGCACTTTCTTACCTTTTCCTAGCTTTTTAGCAACTTGTTGTGCCGCATATATAGCTGCTCCAGAAGAAATACCAACTAAGATTCCTTCTTCTTTTGCTACTTTTCTTGCAGTCTCCATTGCTACATCATTTTTAATTTGAATGACTTCATCATAAATTTCAGTATTTAAAATGTCTGGAATAAATCCTGCACCTATTCCTTGAATTTTATGTGGTCCCGGTTTACCACCTGATAAAACAGGTGAATCTTCAGGCTCAACAGCTACAATTTTTATACCTGGATAAGCTTCTTTTAATACTGCTCCTGCTCCAGAAATTGTACCACCTGTACCAACACCTGAAACAAATGCATCTAATTGCTCACCCATTTGTTCAACTATCTCAGGACCCGTTGTTAAACGATGTACTTCAGGATTGGATAGATTTTTAAATTGCTGCGGAACAAAGTATCCATGTTCTTTTGCAAGCTCATCAGCTTTACGAATTGCTCCACCCATACCTTCTGGACCAGGTGTTAATACTAATTCTGCTCCATAAGCACGTAGAAGATTGCGTCTTTCAATACTCATCGTTTCTGGCATTACTAATATTGTTTTATAACCTTTTGCTGCAGCAACCATCGCTAGTCCAATTCCCGTGTTACCACTAGTTGGTTCAATAATTGTGTCGCCTTGTTTTA
Source organism: Bacillus sp. JJ664 (assembly GCF_036962205.1). Classification (NCBI taxonomy): domain Bacteria; kingdom Bacillati; phylum Bacillota; class Bacilli; order Caryophanales; family Bacillaceae; genus Bacillus; species Bacillus sp. JJ664. Next base: position 8,565 of record NZ_JBALMS010000061.1, read on the forward strand.
ATAAGCCTTTTTTCTCTGAATCCTCAATCATCGCTAAAGCAATGCGATCCTTTACACTGCTACCTGGATTCATAAATTCCAGTTTTAAGTAAATTTCCGCACTGTCCTCTTCTACAAATCTGTTAAGTTTCACTATTGGAGTTTGACCGATTAATTCATAAACCGAATTTGCAACCTTCATTTCCCTTCACTCCTAATCCCAAGTATATTGACCTGTTTAATATACATTATTATAAAAAGAAAAGAATCTGTCAAACAATTTATACAATTCACAAACTTGTATGTCTACATAACAAATTATGAATTGTATATCTGACAAATTCCTAAATTTTGTGCTTACATTTGGTTGATTAACTCTTTTAGTTGTTCTTCTGAGTAATGGTAAGCTTCGTTACAGAAATGACATTTAACTTCTGCCTCACCATCTTCTTCTAAAATAAGTTGTAATTCCTTTTTACCGATACTAACTAATGCCCCTTCTATTCTTTCTCTAGAACATTGGCATTGGAAATTTACATCCATTGTTTCTAAGATTCGTACTTCTTCTTTACCTAATACTTCATATAGAAGTTCTTCTGGAGTAAGTCCTTCTTCAATTAATTTAGAAACTGGTTTAATTGATTTTAGGCGGTTTTCAATTTTTGTAATACACTCGTCGTTTGCACCAGGTAAGATTTGAATAATAAATCCTCCACTAGCCAAAATCGTGTGATCAGGGTTTACTAGAACACCTACACCTACAGATGACGGAGTTTGTTCTGATACTGCAAAATAATAAGTGAAATCTTCTCCTAGCTCACCAGATACAATTGGTACTTGACCAGTAAATGGCTCTTTCATACCAATATCCTTTACTACAGAAACTGTACCTACTGTACCAACTGCTTTTGCAACGTCAATTTTTCCAAATTGATTTAGTTCAGTTTGCACATGTGGATTTGCAACATAGCCACGAACCTCACCTTTTGCATTACTATCAACTAAAATATGTCCAAGTGGACCGTTACCTTCAATTTTAAGCGTTAGTTTTTCCTCACCTTTAAGCATCGCACCCATCATAGCTCCAGCAGTTAACGTACGACCTAAAGCTGCAGATGCATTTGACCATGTATCATGACGTTCTTGTGCTTCCCTTACGATGTTTGTTGATCTAACACTATATGCACGTACCTCACCATTAAAAGCTAATGCTTTTACTAAATAATCCTTCATGATGAACTCCTTTTTATGAATTTCGTTTATAAATTAAATGTAGTCCTTTTAATGTTAAATATGGATCCATTACATCAATAATATCCGATTCTTTAGATATTAGAGAAGCAAGACCACCAGTTGCTATTACAGTAGGTTCTACCTTTGCTTGTTCTTTCATTCGTTTCACTATACCTTCAACTTGACCAACATAACCATAAAGGATACCAACCTGCATCGCCTCAACTGTTGTACGACCAACAATATTTGAAGGTCTAGTTAATTCAATACGTGGTAACTTAGATGCTTTTGTATAAAGTGCTTCTGTGGAAATATTAATTCCTGGTGCAATTGCTCCACCAATATAATTTTTATTTTCATCAATATAACAATATGTAGTAGCTGTACCAAAATCTACAATAATTAGAGGACTACCATATTGCGCAATTCCAGCTACAGCATTTACAATACGGTCCGCACCGACTTCTTTCGGATTATCATATTTAATGTTTAAGCCTGTCTTAATTCCAGGACCGACAATTAATGGTTTTTGTTTAAAATATTTCGTTGCCATTCTTTCTAACGAAAACATGATAGGTGGTACAACTGATGAGATAATCACAGCGTGAAATTCATCAAATTGTATCCCTGCATATTGTAATAATGAACCAATCACCATGCCATATTCATCTTCTGTTTTATATCGATTTGTTTCGATTCTCCAATGATGTATTAATTCATCTTCTTGATAAACACCAAGAACAGTATTTGTATTTCCAACATCTATTACAAATAACATAATATCCACCGACTCTCCATTTCAGAAATAAAACCGATATTTTTTTATATTTTTCGTTTCATACTTCATTTTTATCACTATAAAAAATATGATAACACAAGTTATGATCAGATTAAAAATAGATGCTTTGAGAACAAAAAAAGAAAGAGTGTCTGGATAGACACTCTCTATTTTTATTCTGTAATTTTTGGTTCAGTTGGCTCATCGTCCTTTTTAGGAGCAATGTTAACTTTAACCTCGTCAGCAGCAGCTGTAGATGTAGGAAGTGTACCTTGTTCCCAAAGACTCTTAATTCCTTTAGCATCTAACGTTTCTACTTCTAATAAAGTGTTAGCAAGTAAATCTAATTTATCGCGGTGTTTCTTGATAATTTCAGTCGCGTTTTTGTAACAATCTTTAATAATTGTTTGAATTTCCACATCAATTTCATAAGCAATCTTATCACTGTAATTTTGCTCATTATTAAAGTCTCTTCCAAGGAATACATTACCACCTTGAGATTGACCGAACTGAAGTGGACCTAATTTATCACTCATACCAAATTCAGTAACCATACGACGAGCGATACCAGTTGCACGTTGGAAGTCATTATGAGCTCCTGTACTTACTTCACCAAATACTACTTCTTCAGCTACACGTCCACCAAGTAGACCTGTAATTTTATCTAGTAATTCTGGCTTCGTCATAAAGTAACGATCTTCTTTTGGTAACATAACTGCGTAACCACCAGCTTGACCACGAGGTACGATTGTTACTTTGTGTACCATTTCAGCTTCATCAAGCACTTGGCCGATTACTGTATGACCAGCTTCGTGGAAGGCAACAATTTTACGTTCTTTTGCAGATATAACTTTATTTTTCTTAGCAGGACCAGCGATTACTCGGTCAGTAGCTTCGTCAATATCAAGCATATCAATTTTCTTTTTATCACGACGAGCAGCCACTAAAGCCGCTTCGTTTAATAAGTTTTCTAAGTCAGCACCAGAAAACCCAGGAGTTCTTTGCGCGATTGCTTTTAAATCTACCTCAGAATCTAATGGTTTATTTCTTGAATGAACCTTCAATACTGCTTCACGACCCACTACATCTGGACGATCAACTGTAATTTGTCTGTCAAAACGACCCGGACGTAATAATGCTGGGTCTAATACATCGGCACGGTTTGTTGCAGCAATGATAATGATTCCTTCGTTTGCACCGAAACCATCCATTTCTACAAGTAATTGGTTAAGTGTTTGTTCACGCTCATCGTGACCTCCACCTAAACCAGCACCACGTTGACGACCTACTGCATCAATCTCATCAATGAAAATGATACATGGCGCATTTTTCTTCGCATTTTCAAATAAATCACGAACTCGAGAAGCACCTACCCCAACAAACATTTCAACGAAATCAGAACCACTGATTGAGAAGAATGGCACGCCAGCTTCTCCAGCTACAGCTCTCGCTAATAATGTTTTACCAGTACCCGGAGGTCCTACTAATAGTACCCCTTTTGGAATTCTTGCACCAAGTTCAGAGAATTTACGTGGATCTTTTAAGAATTCAACAACTTCGACAAGCTCTTGTTTCTCTTCATCTGCACCTGCAACATCTTTAAAACGCACTTTTTTCTTTTCATCATTATAAAGACGTGCTTTGCTCTTCCCAAAGTTCATTACACGGCTTCCGCCACCTTGAGCTTGATTCATCAAGAAGAAGAACAAAATGAAAATAATCACAAATGGAATTAGCGAAGTAAGTATTTGAACCCAAGCACTTGTTGTTTCAGCTTGGTTTAACTCTACTTTTCCTCTTAATTTATTATCTTTGATTGCCTCGTTAATTATCTTAGTTGTTTCGTCACTGATTGGTACTTGTGTTTGGAATAGTTCTCCTTTTTTCGCACCTTCAAACTGACCTCTTACTATGTATACTCCATTTTTTGGTTGAGATGATAATGACTCAACTTCACCTTGTTGTAACGAATTATAAAATTTATCGTAACTTACTTTCTTTACTTGAGATTCGGACCCATTGAAATATGTAACAACGCCGATCACAACTAAGAAGATTAATATGTAAAAGACTGTATTACGGAAAATTCGATTCATTCCAAACCTCCTCTCTTTCGATTTGATTACCTTATATAGTAGCATAGTTATACTATGTAAACAAACGAATAAAACTTGACTTATTTCGTATAAACTTCAGGCTTTAAAACACCAACATACGGCAGATTTCGATAACGCTCGATATAATCTAAACCATATCCAACTACAAAAGCATCAGGCACTTCAAAACCTACAAGATCTGCTTCAATGTTTGCTTTACGACCGCTTGGCTTATCTAATAAAGTTACAATCTTTACTGTATTAGCTTTACGGTGTTTAAATAATTCAACTAAATAGTTTAATGTAAGACCACTATCAATAATATCTTCTAGAATAATGACGTCTCTTCCTTCGACAGAAGTGTTTAAATCTTTGACGATTTTTACCTCACCAGAAGAAACTGTGCTATGTCCATAACTTGAAACGTCCATAAAATCGATTTCAATATATGTATCGATATGTTTAATTAAATCAGACATGAAAGGAAGAGCACCTTTTAGAACACCCACTACAAGTGGAAAGCGTTCTTTGTATTCTTCTGTTAGGACTTTACCTAATTCTTTCACTTTTTCTTGAATTGCCTCTTCACTAACTAATACTTGTTGAATGTCTTGTTTCATTTTTTCCTCCTAGAAACTCTTTGAAACGACCTGTATTGCAATAAGTGGTTCATCAACCGAAAAATTTCTTTCAAAAGCAGATCTTTTTACGAATGGAATCCAAAGTATCTGATCTTGACTATCGGTAACAATCGGCCATTCATTGCGTAATGATAGTTTCATTTTTTCATCAATAAATATATCTTTTATCTTTTTTGACCCATTCATACCCTTTAATGACATTCGGTCACCATTCTTTCTATTTCGAACGATGAGCGGAAAAGATACATCCTTAACTGAGCAAATAAACATATCATTTTTTGTGTCATGATATTCGCTTATATATTCAATTTTAAACGTAAAACCGTTTGGCGTTTCATAGATACCTGGCTCTTCAATTGAAATAGTATAATATTTCACATTCACATCCGTGAACGCAAATGAACATTCATCATAAGAGCGTGTGACGATTAAACCTTCAGGTAAATGCTGTTCCCAGGCAGTTTTTCCGTTCGTCAACAAAGTCAGAATTGAATTTATATGACCTTGAGTCAAGCCATTAGGGATATGTAGGTAAACATATTCTAATATTAGTTGAATACATCTTCTTTGTAAAGATATAGGCATTTTTAATAACAGTTCTACATCAATAGTAACTGCTTGTTTTTGTTTATTTTTTATAACTGTATTCAAAGCTTCTACAGATAATTCCATTAAATAGTGCTCATCTTCAAGAAGTTGTCTGCTAAACGTTTGAAATCGTTTATGGGCTATTGGGTTCTCCTCAAAAATAAATGGAAGTACTTGATGTCTAAAGCGGTTTCTCGTATAAACATTTTTAGCGTTGCTTGGGTCTTGGCGAGGAGTTATTTGATGTTCTTGACAATAAGAAATTAAATCGTGTTTTCTAAGCTCTAGAAAAGGACGTATAATCTCTCCTGTACTAAATGGACGCCTTTCTCTTATTCCAGCATAACCTACTGTTGAGCTCCCCCTAACAAGTCTCATCAATATCGTTTCAATCTGATCTTCACCATGATGACCGAGCGCTAAATAATTTGCATGATATTTCGTCATGATTTTATCAAAAAATTGATATCGACATTCTCTTGCAGCTTGCTGAGAACTTAAACCAGTTTCTTCTATAAATTGATTAACATTTAGCCTTTCGCCTTCAAATACAACATTGTTTAGGAGACACCATTTTCTTACATATTCTAAATCGTCTAATGACTCCTGTCCCCTAAACATATGATCAACATGTGCAACGACTAATGAAAAATCATACTCTTCTCTTACTGACAAAAGTGCATGAGCCAATGCCATTGAATCTGGTCCGCCAGATACCCCAATGACAATACTACTTTTTGATGGGATTTTATTTTGTTTGATAAAATCCTTCAATTGATTTATAACCATTTATCCCTACTCCTAATGAAAAGCAAAATTATATATATATATGTTATCATTACTACACTTGGAGTACTATGATTAAAGCTGATAATAAAAATACAAGGCATAAGCTAAACCTAATAGTAAAACAATTGTTGAGGTTTCAAACCAATGGCTTCTTTTTTTCTTTTGCATCACTTTAACATGAGTCCTAGTAGCTGATTGACCGGATCTAGTTACATTGGGAGTATTTGGTGTTTTAGATACTTTATTCATTTGATGATTTCTTTTCGTGATTTTCTGTTCATGCATTAATAAATCCTGCTTCATTTGGTCAGCACTCGTATATTTACCTTCTAATCCCTTTAATAAAAATTCTTTATAAGGTTTTAGTGATGGTGTTTGATAAATGAATTGCTCAATTTGTTTAATACCTTGTCCATTTTTCAAAAATTGCTTTTTAGAATGTAAATGAATAAAAATCATCGATACAGAAAATAAATCATAGGAGACCTCTGCTTTCCTAGAGCCTAATCCCCAATACCCTCGATCGAAAAACTCCGTAAATTCTTTTACTGCACGTCCCATTTGGGTTACGCCACCAAAATCAATCCACTGAATTTTATATGGCTCTTTAGTGACTAGCAAATTGTCGGTTTTTAAATCTCCAAAAATATATCCCTTATCATGAAGTTTCGATAATAAAGATAGTAGTTGGATAATAAATATGCTACTCCATTCCATTCCATTTCGTTCAATGAATTGAGGTAAGCTAACCCCGTTAACATATTCCATCACATAAAAATAATAGCTTTCTTTCGTATATGGATCTATATAGTCATCCACATCTATAAAAGAAGGCCCGAGGAATGAACCCTGGACCCTTGTAATTTTTTTAAGTACATTAACTTCATTCGTTATATTTGTAGAATCCTTACTCAACTTTAGTGCAATTTCACCGTTTTTAGATAAAGCCAGATATACGGTACCATTTGCTCCGTTTCCTAATAGACTCTTAATTTTATATTGATTTTTATTCCATTTACCAGTAATTAGAGTTCCTGCCGCTAAATTAATCTGCCCATTCGATTGATTGTTCATCATCACCATCGTATTTACCCCTACTATAGCTTTGGTCATTAAAATAATTTAGAGCTTCTCGTAAAGCTGGACCAGTCGGTGTTAGACCACCCATTGTTAACTTCGGAAAAATAGTATTTAACTTTTCCAACTTAGGCGTCCAGTCGAGTATTTTATCAACATCATTATGTTTCCCTGGAAATATAAATAATGAAAATGCATTCTCACCAGTTCGTGAATTTAAGCTAATTTGTAGATCAAATAATGATTCTTTTACAGTTTCTAATTTATCTTTCATACTAGCACTTGTATCTACTAAAATAATAACTTCTAAACTAACAGTTTCTCCAATATCTTCAACTACCTCATATACTTCTTCACGCTTTGATGGAGGAAGCGATTCAATTGAATTACTTGAACCTAATATTTGTTTTAATTCCTTATTAACAAAACCTTGAATAGTCTGCGTCATTGCTTTTCTTGTAACCATTTGAACTGTTTGAGAGAGTTGCTTAGTATAAACAATTTGACTTATCCCTCCACCAGCAATGGCAATATCTTCTATTTCTTTTAAACCATCCCCACTTTTAGATTGTTCATCTAAAATACCGATAACGTTTACTGTAATGCCATATTCTTTTGCTAAGCTAGCTACCGCTAATGGATCTTCTCCGTGATTTGAATAGCCATCCGTAATTAATAAGATTTGTTTTAACTTTCCCTTATACATACTTAATCCCCTCCGCATAAAAGTTGTTACCATTTTGTCCAAATATGGGAGGGGATAAACCTTATTTAATTTTATTTACTATGCCATTGCACTATATGATGCAATAGACGACCACTTTGGCATATTTCGTTTAACAACTGCAACTACTACAGTCATATCATCATTAATATCGCCAGTATTTGATCGAATAACCTCCTCTAGTAATAACTCAGCTACTGCCTGAGGATCATCCGTTTCTAATTCGCTTACTTTGCGTTTCATCCACATTTCATAGTTTTCTACATGTCTAGGTCCTTCAAAAATCCCATCGCTCATCATGATTAATAAATCACCAGCTTTTAATTGCTCGCTAACAACTTCTACATCAAAGTCATCGATAATTCCAATTGGAAGATTACTTCCTTCTATTTTGATAACTTGTGTACCTCGCTTAACGAAGCTCGGTGATGAGCCAATTTTTAAGAATTTTGCTGATGCATCATGTAAATCGACCATCGCTAAATCTAATGTAGCAAATACCTCCTCGGTTGTACGTAAGGATAATATTGAGTTAATTGATTTAATCGCAACAGTTTCTTCAATGCCAGAGTTTAATATTTTTTGTAATAGCTTTAACGTTTCATTGCTTTCAATATGAGCACGTTCGCCATTACCCATTCCATCACTGATTGCAATCGCATGTTTTCCTGCTCCTACATCCATGATTTTAAAAGCATCTCCGGAAATGAATCCTCCACCTTTTGCAGCAGTAGCTACTCCCGTTTCAATGACATAGGCTTTGTCAGATCCAAATGTAACTAAGTAATGTCCACTATTCGGAATCGCAGCCGATTCTTCTTTTAACACGACAATCGTCTCTTTTAAAATATCTGATAAAATTGGCGCAATTAATTTTTGACATTCACCATACTCATTCTCAAAAGGTATAAGAATATCAATATCTATATTCCCTTGCTCTAAATTGTAAATTTCAACTTGGCTTACGTCGATTCCAAAGTTTAGTAATGCTTGAAGAATTTGATCCTCTTGCAACTGATGGTTCTCTTTTTCACGTTGAATTTCTTGTGCAAAATCAACCATTACTTTTGAAACGCCTTTTAATTGTTCTGCTACTAATCTTCTACTTTCTTGGACTTGCTTTTTTAGTCGTTGATTAGCTCGGAAATAAAACACTTCTTGCTTCATCAAGTCTGCCATCTTTGATGAACGCTGACAATACTTTTCCCACTCCCTCATAAATTGACCATTTTTAATGAGCTTGTCATTTTCAACAAGATCCATCATATTTGCCATGTATTGATATGTTCGATCACCATTATTTGACCAACAATGGTCTTTCTTTAAACAACTATTACAACATTTATTTGAAATGCTGCATACAAACAACTCTTCATCCGTTAATTCATCTTCAATTTTGGAAAATTGACTTGGTTGAGAAAAACTTGCTGATAATGCCTCGAATACATTCGAAAACTGGTTGATACGATTAGCAGTTAAATCACGTATCTTTCGAAGATATTGTTGTTGATCTGTAGAATGTTCTTCTGTACCTGGCACTAACTTCGCTAATTGTTTTAACAAAATTGTAGGCGTTAAAATAAACAACAAAATCGCTATAACTGATTCTATGATTGAAAAGATGATATCTGATTGCTTTTCAGCATAGAAACTAATTAAGCAAGTACCAATTAGTAGTCCCGCTGCTGCGCCTAGACGTTTGCCTTCTTTTAACAATCCTCCTAATAATCCAGAAAATGCTAACAAGCTCATTTGATATAAACTTGAAACACTTGCAAGGCTTAAAATTAATCCAGTTACAACACCAACAGTACATCCAACTGTTCCACCTGCAACAAACGCAAAAACCAAAACGATATATCTTGTAACGATATGTTGAATCGAAAGGTCTTGAATATACCAGTCAGTTGTCCCCGTCACAACTGAAGCCAATAAAATTACCAGACATACAATTTCCTCAACACCTAAAAGTTGTTTTCTTTTTGGTATGGCAAGTAAAGGTACACTTTGGAAAAATATCATCGTTAAGATAAAGCTTAGTCCAGCTTCAACTGATGCCATTAAGACATCATACATCAATACTTCTTGCTGAAAAGCATATGAAATTAGTAAGTGACTTAGAAATACTGATAAAAATACTTGAAATGGGACAAGTCCCACATAATGACGTTTAATTCTTGAAAAGAAAATATTGAGGATAAAGAATAAGATGACTGTAGAAAACGCATAGCTAGCTGTTTCAAGCGAGACAGTTGCTGCTCCTGCCATTAATGCGATAAAGGCTACACCTGTGCGCTCGCGTTTCATCATATATACAGAGGCAAAAAACGGTAAAACAAAAGGGAGAATATTTGATAAGATTAACGCACGTCCTAATAGAAAACCAGTTATAAAGATTAATAGTCCCCAATCAAAAAGTGCTTTTTCTAACTTAGGCTTTATCGACTTAGAGGACTGCCGAAAAATAGATTGAAATCCGTTCATAGGGATCAAGCTTGGCGAAGTATTAGAAGATCCTCTTTGTAATTTAGACATATTCCCACCCCATCCGATTTAGTTTATGTCCATATTTTAACTTGTCCCATTGCAAGAATATGTCAAAATGACAAAGGATAATAAAAGTTTCCTTCGACGGAAAAAGCTTTAACCTACAACTGTTTTACAAATTATGAGAAAACTTAGCATCAGAATTACTCTAATCAAGTAAAAGAAGCGCATTTCATAAATAATATGTCTATAAAAAAATAGAATAGGAATTAAAATATAAGGATATATGGATGTGAATATCTGGTGATGTGAATGACTAAATAAATTTCACTGGCAGCTCAAATCACTTAATCCATTACTAGAGTGATTTTCCAACACAGCGAGTTACACTTAATAAATAATAAAAAAACGTCTAGCCCCTATTAGAGACTAGACGTTTTTTTCTAGAAGATATGACCCGTACGGGATTCGAACCCGTGTTACCGCCGTGAAAGGGCGGTGTCTTAACCGCTTGACCAACGGGCCGTAAAATATATGGTAGCGGCGGAGGGAGTCGAACCCACGACCTCACGGGTATGAACCGTACGCTCTAGCCAGCTGAGCTACACCGCCATATTATTTAAACGACAAGATTTATAATAGCATGGGTAAATATACCCGTCAATATATTTTTTCATAGATTACATGTTTTTTAACTTTCAATTCATCCCTTATGTCAACCGACTCCTTACATACAAAAAACGCACTCAATGACTGAGTGCGTGTTCTATATAATCATTTATGTCCTGACAAGGTAGCAAATTAACCTCGACGAGCTCCACGACCACCGCGCTTAGATTCTGTGTTGCGTTTTAAAGAAGCTAGGCGATCTTCACTGTCTTTTAAAAATTTACTCATTTTTTGATCAAATGTTTCTTTAACTGGACGTTGATCTGAACGATTTTGGTTTTTACCACGGTTTCCACCGCCACCGCCACCATATGCAGGTCTACTTGTGCGAGGTCTTTGCTCACGCTCTCCCTCTTTTACTGGTGGACGTTCTTTTGCTTTTTTAATTGAAAGTCCAATTTTGCCGTCCTTTTCAACATTGATAACTTTTACTTCGACTTCATCGCCAACTTTTAAATGTTCATTAATATCTTTAACATAGTTGTCAGCTACTTCACTAATGTGAACAAGTCCAGTTACTCCTTCTGGTAACTCTACGAAAGCACCAAAATTTGTTATTCCTGTAACTTTCCCACTTACTTTGCTGCCTACCTCAATTGACATAAAAAAAATGCTCCTCCTTAAGTTGTTTAACTGGATTTACTATATTATATAAAATAATAAAATCAAGTGTCAATGAAACGATAATTACTTAATATTGGGAAAGATGATTTCTCCCTCTTTTGAAAAAAATAAATTTTTTCGAGCCATTTCAATAATAAACTCATCATCACTCAATTGGTTGATTAAATGATTAGAGTCCTCGATCTCACTTTTTGTATCTTTTAACTCTACCGAAGCTTGTTGTAACTGATTCATTTTTGAAGAATAAAGCAGCTGTTGTGATTCAAAATGCGATTGTAATAATAAACATATAGGTATAGCAAACATAAAGAAACATGAAACACGCATGAAAAACTTCTTTATACTCCTTTTATTAGGAATATCGAATTGCTCCTCAACTAAAACAATTTTCTGTTTAACATAATCTTGTCTAGTTACATCCAACTTCCTAGCATGCTCCACTTATTTCTTCCTCCTATCTAAAAGGTTCTTTGCTTTTTTAATAGTAGTAAGGAAGATATTCTTTGATTTTTCTAAAATCCCTTTAAATCGCCCTAAATAGTTTTTGACTTGTTTTGGCACAAAAAACCAACATACTCTGACGAAAAACATTAAAATTGATAGGACAACGTTGTAAAGTAAATGGATTAGTCGAATAAGGATACCATAAATAAATAAAAGAATGACAATCACAAGCTGAATCAGCCACTTAATTGGTATGACAATCAATGCATTAATAATCTTCACGATTATACGGTACAATCTAATCACAAGTTGGATCGTAAACTCTAGAATTTTTTTATAAATCGATTTTAGTAAACTTTGATAAGCAGCAAATCCACATAATAATGCTAAAAGTAGATAAAAACGCAATGCTCCCTCGTTCACCAGATACAACGCATAAAAAACTAGTAATGACTGAAAGATCCAAAACAAAATATCCGTACCAAAAACAAGATATTTATTACTTCTACCTCGATATAAAAAACGATGGTATGTATCTAGCGCCATACCAAGGTAAGCACCCATACCGACCATCGCCACCATAGAGTAAAACTGAACGTTTAAGCTCATTTAAATAGCTTGCTAAAGATTCCTTTAGCTTTCCCCGAGTTATATTCATCGATATAACATAATTCGTTTATTTTTCCTTTTATTGCCACGTGCCCTTTTTCTACATCGAGGTTTTTCATTTGTAGGTTATGGCCTTTAATATGCAGAAAACCTAAGGTTGTTTCTAGTAAAAACTCTTCGCTATCGAAGCTTTCTACTTGTTTTACACCAGTAATTTCTAAATATCTTCTACTCTTTAACGATAAATCCTGTTCAATTAACTGGTTTGTATTTTTCGCATTCAACTCATACGGATTATTATTCATAACGTCCCTCCATATACGTAAACATACTTGTATGAATGTAAATTCAATACAGCTTTATTTGTACAAGTATATGAAGGGACAACTATTTTAGAACAAGCTATCAGTTAGTTTTTCTTCACTGATAATTGAATACATCGCATCAGCTTCTTCTTTGCGGACTGTTTCTTTTAATAAATTAATTTTTGCCGTAACAATTTTTTGTCCAAAGCGAATCTTCAACTCATCGCCAACTTTTACTTCTGTAGAAGCTTTTGCAACCGTACCATTTATTGTAATTCTTCCTTGATCAGCTACTTCTTTTGCAAGTGTACGTCGCTTAATAATTCTCGATACTTTTAAAAATTTATCAAGTCTCATTTTTCTCTCTCCTTATTCTCAAGTTACTCTAGCTCTTTTGCTTCATTCCAGAATTCATCCATTTCCTCAAGAGACACATCTGAAAATGTTTTATTTATTTCATTCAGCTTTGATTCGATAAACTGAAAACGTTTTGTGAATTTCATATTGGTTTTTAAAATTGCTTGCTCAGGATTTACATCAATAAATCTTGCTAAATTAACGATGCTAAATAGTAAGTCGCCTAATTCAGACTCTATTTTTGACTGCTCATTCAGCTCAATTGCTGCAAGTACCTCGGCTAGCTCTTCTTTGATCTTATCTACAACTGGCGGTAACTCTTTCCAATCAAAGCCTACTTTTGCAGCCTTGCTTTGTAGCTTTTCTGCCTTTAGTAAACCCGATAATTCTTTTGGTATACCAGATAAAATCGTTGTAACAGTGTCGCCTTTTTCAGCTTGCTTTAATTCCTGCCAATTTTTTAACACTTCTTCTTCATCTTCTACATTCACATCTGCAAATACATGTGGATGACGGTAAATTAGCTTCCTTACTAATCCTTTAATAACATCTTGGATTGAGAAATAACCTTCATCTTCTCCAATTTGAGCATGTAGCATCACTTGAAGCAATACATCCCCAAGCTCTTCTATGATGTGATCATCATCCTCCTCATCAATTGCTTCAAGTAATTCGTACGCCTCTTCTAATAAATATTTCTTTAAAGATTCATGTGTCTGCTTTTGATCCCAAGGACACCCTTCAGGGCCCCTTAATGTTGCAATTACAGAACGAAGTGTTTCAAATTGATGATATAAATCTGCTTCATGCTTTACTGGTGGTACATACACACTCGTTAAGTTATTGATTGAAGTATCACGATCTAATTCGAATAGAGGCACTGTTCTAATTTGCTCAGATTCACTACCTGCTGCAGTCACAATCGTTATTTCATAATCATCAGGTAATTGCTCCATTAATTTTAATTTCGCATGTGAAGCGGTCATTTGGTCATAAACCTGGCAAATAATTAAATGCTGTCTAAATGTTATGTATTCTTGCTCTAAATCAGTGGCATCAACGAATTGAAAGCCTTCTATCGGATCAATTTTCAAGCTAGTAAACATCGCATCTAAAAAACTTTGTCCACCTTTAATATCTATTTCTACTTTTCCTTGATTAGCTAATTCAATTAACAATTGAACTGTTTTCTCTGCTACAAGTGGGTGCCCTGGCACTGCATATGTAATTTGTTTCTCCTTAGATTCTGTCACTAAAGAGTTCACAATTTCTTGATATACTTCCTCAAATTGATCATGCTTTTCATATACAGCGTCATAAGACTGATATGTAAGTCCCTCTGCCTCTAATTCTTGAATAACAGGATGGTCTTTTGTTCGTAAAAATAGATTTTCAGTCTTTTGTAGTATTTTATAAATCCCTAATGGCAGCTGATTTAAATCACCTGCACCTAGGCCTAAAACTGTAATCTTGTTCATTTTGCTCCTCCTGTTCTTTTAAGAGAGCCATTTTTGTAATTTTTTACTTTTTATTAACGAGCTCAGCTCTTCAACAGTAAATAGTTTTATTTTGATTAAGATGATTGTAAAAACAATAGCTCCAACGCCTGCCGATGTTAAAGCTTCAACTAACATACGTAAACGAAGCGGATTGATAAATAATGAATACTTCTCATAAATATATTCATATCCAAGAACACTGCAATACATAATCACCAGGGAAATTAATAGCTTTAAAATAAACATTAATCCAAAGAATTTTACTTTTGAGAGTTTATAAATATAAGCTAAATTTAAGATTGTCACAATGATTAATGCAACAACAGTTGAATATGCCGCTCCTTTAGAACCGATTTGCTCCATTAAAATAACATTTCCAATGAATTTTACACATCCACCTGCGAATACATTTAATGCCGGAATCAAACTTTTCCCAAGACCTTGTGCTATAGATGAAGTTGTAATTGAGATACCTGCAAAAAAGATGGAAACACATAAAATCGACAGTACATCTGTACCTAAATCATTTCGATAAAGCATAATATTTGTCGGATGAATGATGGAAACTAGCCCAACAGTTGCAGCGGCTCCAACTACAATACTTACTCTAATTGCCGCTGAAATTCGGTTATTAATTGAAGAATGTTCTTTTCTAACTAACTCCCTTGATAAATACGGTATTAAAGCTAACGAAAATGACGAAGCAATTACGGCTCCAAGTTGAATTAACGGAAATCCTCGATCATAAATACCTTTAACTAACTTAGCTCCTTCCACATGATATCCATATTGCACTAAAAGTGGATAAAAGGAGATTGAATCGATAAATTGTATAAATACGAGTACTAAGCTACTTAAGCTAAGTAGGATTCCTTGATATAAGATTGTTTTCAGTTCAAAACGATATTTCTTTACTAAACTGAAAGATGGAATCGTTAAACCGGAACCTTTAAAAGAAACCCAGTAAAAGAAGTATAATATTGCAGCGATGCTTCCCAATATTGAACCCGAAACTGCGCCCGCTCCTACAACATAAAGATTATCTGTAGTTTGCATTAAATAAATTGATAGTACTAAAATCGTTATTACACGAATTAATTGTTCAATTACTTGACTGATAGAAGTTGGCCCCATATCTCCTAAACCCTGATAGTAGCCTCGGAAGGCCGATGTAATTGGGACAAATAAGAATCCAACGCTGACAACTCGAATCAGCATAGCAAGATGTTCGTCACGCATAAACTGCGCTATGCTATTACTCCCTATGTATAGAGTCAAAAAACACAAGGTACCAATCAATAAAAGCATCATAAAAGTCGCATACACTAGCTCTTTGGCACCCTTTTCATCTTTTTTTGCTAATCGTTCAGCTACATAAGATGATAAAACTAAAGGAAAACCATATGTGGAAAAAGCTAAAGCAATTGCATAAACAGGATACACCTGTTGGTAAATATAGTAACCTAAATCACCAGCAATATTTTGATATGGAATTTTATAAAATGCACTTAATACCTTTGATAATAAAGATGCAATTGTAATAAATAAAGCTCCTTGTAAGGCTGCTTTCTGCTTAGCTTTTTGCAAAAGGATAACAACTCCTTTGATAGATGGTTCACCCTTTAATGTATTACATTATTGGGGTTTATGTAAAGAGTTGCCAAAAGAAAAACCATTCTTGCGCCAAATCTGGCAAAAGAATGGTTTACTTTTTTGTTTTTTCCAGTTCCGGCGCCTTACTCCTCGAGTCATAAGACCAATCCCAAAGAAGGTAAAAAGCACCTTCTCCGTGCTTGTTCTTATGCTTGTCGGAGCTGACCAGTCGCCTCCACTTTTCGTGGTGTCTAGTTCCGGCTCCTAGCTCCTCGAGTCATAAGACCGATCCCAAAGAAGGTAAAAAGCACCTTCTCCGTGCTTGTTCTTATGCTTGTCGGAGCTGACCAGTCGCCTCCACTTTTCGTTTTCACTGCTCCATTTGTCTTGCTAAGAAGTTTGTTGCTGTGTCGATTGCTTTTTTCTCAACCTCTGTGATCGTTTTGTCTTTGGAGAAGATAACGACTGCTCCGATGGGGTCACCACTTGCGATGATTGCTCCTACGGCATAGGATTGGTATTTTTCAATTACACTTTCGATAAAAGAAGCTTCACCAGGCTCACTTATTACTTTCGAATTTCGTTCCGCCATGATTTTTTCAATAATATCACCAATATTTTTGTTTAAGTATTCTTTCTTAGAAGCCCCTGCAACTGCAACTACTGAATCACGGTCACTTATGATAACAGTGTGACCCAGTGTATCGTATAATGCATCTGCATACTCCTTAGCGAAATCACTTAATTCACTAATAGGTGAATATTTCTTTAAAATAACTTCTCCATCTCTGTCTACAAATATTTCTAATGGATCACCTTCACGGATTCGTAAAGTTCTCCTGATTTCCTTGGGTATTACTACTCGACCTAAGTCGTCAATACGTCGTACAATTCCTGTTGCCTTCATACTTGTAAAGCGCCTCCTCACTTACTTGCTTGTCTACGTTTATGAAAGAGAGTGACAATGAGGTAAGGTCACCCTTAATTAATGATAGTATCCTTCACAACTTCCGTTCTATACAAAATAAGTGAGATTTTTTGACACCTTTACTAAATTTATAGTAGTGTAAGCACATTTTGGTAACTTTTCTACATTTCGTTAAGCATTTACGCTTTCTTTTTTCACATTTTTAAGTCCGGTAATTAGTCCTTCAAGTGTTGTTAACCAGTCAGCTGGTTTTTTCCCTTTAACATCTAGTGTAATTTTTAATTTAGTACCATCCATGCCAAGTCCAATTCCTCTTCCATAAGAACTGCAGAGCTTGAATAGTTTTCCGCCATCAATATTTGCACTTGCTGCTTCTGAGAAGTAAATACTAACCTCTGATTTAGCTTGCTTAATCAGTTCTATTTTCTCTGCGTTAGCTAATAACTTGATATGAGCAACCTGACATAAGTAGCCAACTTCTACAGGGAATTCTCCAAATCGGTCCATCAGTTCATCTTGAACATCGTTTAATTCATCAAACGTCTCTACTCTTCTAAATTGCTTATACATTTCAATTTTTTGCTTACTGTCTTGAATATAAGTATCAGGTAAATAAGCGTCTACCTCGATATCTATTTCAACAGTAATTAGATCTTCCTTCTTAATGCCTCTACGTTGCTCAATTGCATCCTTCAGCATTTGTGAGTATAGGTCAAATCCGACAGAGTCGATAAATCCATGCTGTTGGGCCCCAAGTAAATTACCTGCTCCACGTATTGATAGGTCACGCATGGCAATCTTAAATCCTGAACCGAGCTCAGTAAATTCTTTAATTGTTTGAAGGCGTTTTTCAGCAACCTCAGTCAATACTTTGTCTTGTTTATACGTAAAGTACGCATATGCTACACGGTTTGATCGCCCTACTCTTCCTCTTAACTGGTAAAGCGTCGATAATCCCATACGATCTGCATCATGCACAATTAACGTATTTACATTCGGTATATCTACACCAGTTTCAATGATCGTCGTACTGACTAGAACGTCATATTGCCCATCTAAGAAGGCATACATAACTGATTCGAGTTCACCTTCGTTCATTCGACCATGTGCCACTGCTACTTTCGCATCGGGAACTAGCATTGAAATTTGTTCCGCCATACGTTCTATATCTTCTACACGGTTATATAAGAAATAAATTTGTCCGTCTCGAGACAACTCTCTTTCAATCGCCTCTCTTACTAATGCTGCATTGTATTCTACAACGTATGTTTGAACTGGGAAACGATTTTCTGGCGGTGTTTCAATTACTGATAAATCCCTAACGCCAAGCATAGACATGTGAAGTGTACGTGGTATCGGTGTTGCTGTTAATGTCAGAACGTCTACATTTGCTTTTAATTGCTTAATCTTTTCTTTATGTGATACACCAAAACGTTGCTCTTCATCGATGATCAACAAACCTAAATCCTTATACACTATATCTTTTGATAATAATCTATGCGTTCCAACTACAATATCAACCGAGCCTTCTTTTAGGCCTTTCATTGTTTCAAGTTGTTGTTTACGGGAACGGAAACGATTTAATAAACCTATATTTATTGGGAAATCCTGAAATCTTTCACGTAATGTTTCAAAATGCTGCTGTGCCAATATTGTTGTCGGCACTAAAAAGGCTACTTGCTTACCTTCTACAATCGCTTTAAAAGCAGCACGAATTGCTACTTCAGTTTTCCCGTAACCTACGTCGCCACATAATAGACGATCCATAGGACGTTCTCTTTCCATGTCTTTCTTAATTTCACTAATAGAGCGAATTTGATCGTCTGTCTCTTGATATGGGAATGAAGATTCAAACTCTTGTTGTTCTACTCCATCTGGCGAGAAAGCATATCCTCTTGACGCTTCTCTTTCTGCGTATAATTTAATTAAATCATCTGCTATATCTTGAACAGAGCCTTCAACTTTTTTCTTAACCTTTTTCCAATCCGACCCACCAAGCTTATAAATCTTTGGTTCTTTACCTTCAGAACCTACGTATTTTTGCACTTGATCGATTTGCTCGATTGGAACAAATAACTTGTCATCACCATGGTATCTAACGTGTAAATAGTCTTTATGAATACCATTTATCTCAAGTGTTTCAATTCCTAAAAACTTACCTATCCCATGATTAACGTGTACAACATAATCCCCGACTTTAAGTTCAGAGTAGTTTTTAATTCGTTCTGCATTTGATAGTTTTGTATTAACTCTTTTTTGCTTTTTCGCTTTCTTTGTAAAAAGCTCTCTCTCAGTGATTAAGACGAATTTTTCTAATGGGAGTTCAAAACCTGAAAGGAGTTCACCCTTCATAATATACACTTCGCCGCTCTTAATTTGATCAATAGAAGAAACAATTTTGCCTTCCATTTTATAGTCTTCTAAAATATTTTCTATTTTAAAAGTTCTTTCATCACTTTCGCCGAGCATTACAATTGTATATTTGTTTTTCTTCCAACGATCCAATTCATTTTTTAACAAATTCATTTGCCCATGAAACTCTTGCATTGACTTACATTGAATCGACACAACTTGTTCAGGATGTGTATGAGGAACTCTTCTAGAAAATAGACTAGTATGTATTTGTTGGCGCTTTCTAGACTGAAGCAATTGGAAAAAATCATGAGAGAAAGTAACACCTTGTAGTGCTTTTCCTTCAGCTAATAACGATGTATACCACTCAGCCTCATCTTTCTTCATTTGTTCTACTACTTCATGAACCCTTGATATCTCATCAACGATTACGATTGCGTCATTGGGTATATAATCTAGTAAACTAAATTGTTTTTCATAGATTAACCCAAAGTACTTATATATTTGGTCAATTAATTGACCTTGTTTTAACTGTTCAATATCATACGTCACTTTTTCAACCAAAGTCTCTTTTAATTGTTTGTCAGTCGTTTTTGAAAGTGTAAATTTAAACGCATCTTCAATTCGCTGAACGCCTAATTGTAAATCAGCTTTAGGGATAATTCTCTCTGTTGCTGGTCCAATCTGAACAGTTTCGTACTTATTGATTGACCTTTGGTTATCTGGAGAAAAAGAACGGATCGAATCTATTTCAGTATCAAATAATTCTATTCTGATAGGATCCTCGTATGTAAGTGGATAAATATCTAAAATACCTCCACGTACGCTGAACTCACCTTTACTTTCTACCATTCCAACTCTCACATATCCCATTTGTACAAATTGAGATACTAATGTCGTTAAATCTATTTCCTCACCTAGTTCAAAATGAAGTTGATAGCTTGCCCATAGCTCTGGTGATGGCAAATAGCCTACTAAACCTGAAACAGGCGTAACGATGACCGATGCTTTATTAGCCATTAAACTATTTAATGCGATTAATCTTTGTGATCTTAATTCAGGACTTGAAACTGCGATTTCTGAAGCAATCAGTTCATTTGCTGGATATAAGAAAACCTGTTCTTCTCCCAATATAGACTTTATATCTTCGAAAACTTTTTGAGCTTGAAGAAGATTATTCGTTACGATTAATTGAGTCTTTTTAGTTTCCTTATAAACTGCTCCAGTTAATATGGTTTTAGCAGAGCCAGTTAAATTGGTAACTAATTGCTCTCTTAGTCCGTTTCTTAGACCGCTTATTATTTTTTTTATATCATTATACCGGTTAAATTGTTCAATTAAACCAATCACGAAGTCATTCTCCCCTAACAGTCAATCTAAGTCTATTTCAAAAAAACATACCCTTAGTTGAAACATATTTGTCATTGTTCGAAATAAAAAACAGAAAAACGCCTCAGGTAGGTACCAAAGGCAAATTAATGTATGAAATTTTTATATTGATGGTAATGTGGGTATTCTGAAAGTGTCATTTCACAATCCTCGCATACAATTTGAAAAACTTGGTTAGGAGATTGAATAAATTTTACAAAATCACTTAATTCCGCTTCAAATGAATGGCAATAATAAGAGGTTAATTGTAGTAATTGATTCTTTTCAAATCTACCTATTACCGTGTTGCAGTATCTACACTGACATTCTAATAATTCCAACGTGATGCCTCCATACGATAATAAAATTCATATATACAGTATGGATTGTACTTACTATACTTATTCAATGCCAAGGCGCAAATTCCTGTTTTTTATTTTTTATTAAATTGATTCATTACTTCAACAAATGGATGCTTTAAAAAGTATTCACATGCGTCAGCAGCTCGCTTTACACCATCAACTACATCGGCTACTTCCTCTTCATGAAAATTGGAGAGTACATGATTTACAACACTCATTCCATTACTTGGACGGTCTACACCGATACGAATTCTTTGAAATTCCTGAGTACCAAAGTGTTGGATTAAAGACTTAATTCCGTTATGACCACCAGCGCTACCTTTCCCACGCAAACGAAGCTTACCGGTTGGAATATCCATTTCATCATAAAGTACTACTAAGTCTTCGATATCAATATCAAAGTAGTCCATAAATGGTCTAACACATTCTCCTGATAAGTTCATATATGTTAATGGTTTAAGTAAGTATACTTTTTCACCATTTATCATTCCTGATCCATAAATACCATTAAATTTTTGCTGATTTAATGGTATTCCATGACGATGTGCTAATTCGTCAATCGCAATAAAACCAATGTTATGTCTCGTTCTTTCATACTCTCTTCCTGGGTTTCCTAACCCTACAAAAAGCTTCATCTTTATACCTCCCTAAAACAAACTGTACTGATATTACGAAAAGACGTAACCACTTTGGGCTACGTCCTCTTATACTTTCAGACAACATGCAAGCTATTAATCAAATAATGTACTTACAGATTGCTCTTCATATACACGAATGATTGCTTCGCCAAGTAGGCCAGCAACAGATAATTCAACAAGCTTTCCTGCTTTTTTCTCTTCAGCAAGACAGATTGAATTTGTTACAACTAATTCTTTAATGCAAGAGTTTTCAATACGATCAAGTGCCGGTCCAGACAATACAGGGTGTGTACAACAAGCATATACTTCTTTCGCTCCATGCTCTACTAAAGCATTAGCAGCAAGGGTAATCGTACCAGCTGTATCAATGATATCATCGATTAAGATTGCCGTTTTGCCTTCAATGTTACCAATAATATTCATAACTTCAGAAACATTTGGTCTTGGTCGACGTTTGTCAATGATAGCAATAGGCGCCTTAAGGCGATCAGCCATTTTACGCGCTCTTGTTACTCCACCATGATCTGGAGAAACGATTACGATATCATCAAGCTGTTTTTTTCTAAAATAGTCAGAAAGGATAGGTACACCTAATAAATGATCAATTGGAATATCGAAGAAACCTTGAATTTGTGGTGCATGTAAATCAAGTGTAATTACTCGAGTTGATCCAGCTGTTTCAAGTAGGTTTGCAACTAATTTAGATGTAATCGGCTCACGTGAACGAGCTTTACGATCTTGACGAGCATAACCATAATATGGAATTACAAGGTTAATCGTTTTTGCAGATGCACGTTTTAACGCATCAATCATAATTAATAATTCCATGATGCTCTCATTTACTGGAAAGCTAGTTGATTGAATGATAAATACATCACAACCACGGATACTTTCCTCTATATTAATTTGCACTTCTCCGTCACTAAAACGAGAAACAGAGCATTTACCAAGCTCTACGCCAATGTGTTTTGCGATCTCTTCTGCTAATTTAGGATTCGAATTAAGAGTAAATACTTTTAAATGCTTGTCTGGATAATGATTAGGCATGTTTCGTGTACCCTCCGCTTTTTTTCTTTTTATCTATAATTAATTTTTATAGTATCCTTCTTTGTTCACTTGCCTTGCTCTTGCGATTGCAAGAGAATCTTCTGGAAC
Source organism: Bacillus sp. JJ664 (assembly GCF_036962205.1). Lineage (NCBI taxonomy): Bacteria > Bacillati > Bacillota > Bacilli > Caryophanales > Bacillaceae > Bacillus > Bacillus sp. JJ664. The sequence goes on from NZ_JBALMS010000061.1 coordinate 31,860, forward strand.
CTCATCAGTAATTGTAGATCCAGCCGCAATATATGAACCTTTTTTCACAGTTACAGGTGCAATTAAGTTAGAGTTACAACCAACAAAGACATGATCTTCAATAATTGTTTTAAACTTATTTTTCCCATCGTAATTAACAGTGATTGAACCACAACCAATATTTACGCCTTGGCCAACCTCTGCATCACCAATATAGCTTAAATGAGATGCTTTACTGCCATTACCGAATGTAACTTTTTTCGTTTCTACGAAGTTACCGATTCGAACTTCATTACCTAGTGTTGTAGCTGGACGAATATGTGCAAATGGTCCAACTGTTGTTGAGTCGCCAATTTTGCTTTCGTGAACTACAGATTGTTTAATGCTTGTTTCATTCCCAATTTCACTATCGATTATTTCAGTATTTGGTCCGATTACACAATCAGTTCCAATTATACTATTACCATAAATCATTGTGCCAGGATAAATAATTGTATCTTCACCAATTACTGCATCCGCAGAAATATAAGTACTTGCTGGGTCAATGATTGTAACACCATTTAGCATATGTTTCTTATTAATGACTTTGCGCATTAGTGTTTCAGCCATTGATAAGGCATATCTATCATTTACACCTAATGTTTCATCGAAATTTGGTGTTTTGTATGCTGCTACGATTTGATTTTGTTCTTTTAATATTTCAATAACGTCTGGTAAATAGTATTCACCTTGTGAGTTATCATTATTAACTGCGTTTAAGGCTTCGAATAATGCCTTATTGTCAAAGCAATATGTTCCAGTATTAATTTCTTGAACAGCTAATTCTTCAGGAGATGCATCCTTGTGTTCAACAATTTTTTGTACTGATCCATCATTACTCCTAATTATTCTACCATAACCTGTCGAATCCTCAAGGTGAGCAGTTAAAATGGTAGCTTTTGCCTGTAATCTTTCATGTTCTTCAAAAAGTGCTTGTATTGTTTCAGGTGTAATTAATGGTGTATCCCCACAAATTACTAAAGTTGTACCTTCTTTATCCTTTAAAAGTGGAGCCGCTTGAATAACTGCATGAGCAGTTCCTAACTGATCAGCCTGTAGAGCGTATTCACTATATTCACCTAATTGTGTTTTCACTAATTCAGCACCGTGACCAACTACAGTGACAACATTTTGTACGCCTACTGATTTTACATGATCAACAACATGTTGTACCATTGGTTTACCACATACAGGATGAAGTACTTTATATAATTTTGATTTCATTCTAGTACCTTTACCTGCCGCTAGAACAATCGCATATTTATTTGACATTTTCGTCCTCCATCAATCTATATACATAAATTAAAATGTAATTATTAACATTTTTTAACGATATACATTCATGTTATTATACCATAAAAAAAGAACCCATTATACATTAACGGGTTCTTTTTAGTCATATTTTTAAGAAGCACCTGCTTCTTCAAAGTCTTCTTCTAACTCACCTACACGGTGATATTCAGCTAATACAGAATCCTGTATTTTGCTACGAGTTGAAGAGTTAATCGGATGAGCGATATCACGGAATTCTCCATCTGGAGTACGTTTACTTGGCATCGCTACAAATAAACCGTTATTACCATCAATAACTCGAATATCATGAACGACAAATTCATGATCCAGTGTGATTGATGCGATTGCTCTCATACGACCTTCCGTATTTACGCGGCGTAGTCTTACGTCTGTCACTTCCATCTTGTTCACCACCTTTATCATCTTTAAGCAATACTAGTTAGTTTCAACAGTTATCAAAAATTTCCTTCTTTTTGGAAAATTTTTTATGTAATAAATTTTTAGATTTTTTAAAAATATTTGTTAAATAAGAGGCCTCAAGTAATTTATCGGAATTTTTTATGTAAAATTTAGGAATTTAGAAAAAAATATAAAAAAAAACCTGAAAAAGTTTCAGGTTTTACACAATTGCTATACATTCGATCTCAACAAGCACATCTTTTGGTAATCTTGCTACCTCAACACAGCTTCTTGCAGGCTTATGTTCATTAAAGAATTCTTCATAAACACTATTGAAATCTGCAAAAGTTGTTAAGTCTTTTAAAAACACAGTTGTTTTTACTACTTTTGATAAATCAGTACCAGCTTCTTCAAGTACTGCTTTTAAATTCGCAAAAACTTGTTTTGTTTGTTCTTCGATTCCGCCTTCAATAATTGTCCCATCAACAAGTAATGGAATCTGTCCAGAAGTGTACAATAAACCATTAGCTATCAAAGCTTGTGAATATGGTCCAATAGCTTTTGGGGCATGATCAGTATGAATAATTTGCATTCTCTCTCTTCCCTTCTAATATTATGACAAATAGCTCGATTGCTCGAGATACTATTCTGATTTCATAAATGATTCTTCAAGGAAATTACCTTTTTCTACGCGTATTAGTTGTTCTCTTTCATTCACTTCTGATAATTTCACAAGTGTTATGTAATCTTCAACTAATCTCTCTTCAATATTAACCGCTTCTACTAAAACGCCAATCCCTGCAACATTAGCTTGGAATTCCTTCAATAAATTCTTCATTCCAGTAATTGTGCCGCCAGCTTTCATAAAATCATCAATGATTAATACATTTGAACCAGTTTCAATACTTCGTTTCGCCAAAGTCATCGTTTGAATACGCTTTGTAGAACCTGAAACATAATTGATACTAACCGTTGAACCTTCAGTTACCTTATTGTCATGACGAACAATTACTACTGGTACATTTAAGTAATTAGCAACTGCATACGCTAAAGGAATACCCTTTGTCGCAACTGTCATAACTAAGTCTACTTTTTTGTCACCAAATATTGAAGCAAACATACGGCCAACACTATTTACATAGTTAGGATTACTCAGTATATCAGTCATATAAAGATATCCACCAGGTAACAATCTGTCTGGGGTTTGAATTAAGCTACAAAGTTCTTCTATTGTCGAATTTACTTCTTGAATACTAATACTAGGAATATATTTAACCCCACCAGCCGCTCCTGGAACGGTCACGAGTGTTCCAATACCTTGCTGTTCAAACGTTTGCTTTATAATACCCAAGTCTTCACTAACAGAAGATTTTGCAGAGGCATATAGTTCAGCAAAAAACGTCAATGATACTAACTGTTGTGGGTGATGTAATAAGTAATGGGTCATACCTACAAGACGAGAGCTTCTTCTAATTTTCATGGAGCACCTCAAATCACGAATATTTTATAAAAATTTTATAATAATATTCGTATTTAATCAAGTTTTTCACGTTCACCTAACAGACGAACTGCATAAACCTGGTCACAAAATCCTTTTAATCCATTGTAAACCCGGTTCATTCTTGAATCATGTCTAACCAATCCGAATACAGTTGGACCACTACCGCTCATTAGGACTGCATCTGCACCGAACCTTTTCATTTGTTCTTTAATCATTGCGACTTCAGGATGTAATTGTAATGTAACGGATTCTAGTACATTACCTAAAGAATCACAAATATCTTCATATTTTTTTTCAGATATAGCTTGGACCATTTTATCTACGTCTGGATGCTTCACGTCATCTAGTTTAAGCTTTTGATAAACAGTTGCAGTAGACACACCTTGCGCTGGCTTTGCTAAAATCACCCAACACGGTGGTGGTGTATCAATATGTTGGATTTTTTCTCCACGTCCAGTTGCAATTGCTGTTCCACCATAAACACAAAAAGATACATCCGATCCAATCTTTGAACCAATTTCAGCTAATTCATCTAGTGAGCAATTGAGATTCCAAAGTTTATTTAATCCTCTTAACACTGCTGCGGCATCTGAGCTTCCTCCTGCTAATCCAGCAGCAACAGGAATGTTTTTTGTAATAAAAATATGAGCTCCTTGCTTAATTCCGAACATCTCTTTCAATACTACTGCTGCCTGGTACGCTAAATTACGTTGATCATCAGGCACATATCGATTATGTGATGTAACAATAATCTTATCTTCTTGAAGTAGCTCTAACTCGATTCGATCAGCTAAATCAATTGTCGTCATAATCATTTTTACATCATGATATCCGTCGTCTCTTTTACCAACGACATCTAATGAAAGGTTTATTTTCGCTGGAGCCTTTACCATTAACTTCATTATTTTCACCTTCTTATGAACACTACTTTTTTGCTATTGTATCATAATTAACTCATAAGAAAAATCTACCATTATGAAAGTACCATTTACCCCTTCACTTTCTGTTACGAAAGGTCACAAAAAACCGAAGCAAATAGCTTCGGTTTTATCGAAGTGAATATTTATTACTGTTGCTTATTTGATAATTGTAACTCAGCTAATTGGATTGCTCTTTTAACCATGTTGCCGGCATCCTTCGCTCGGATGCCTCCCCAGCCTTCTTTTTGAACAACGTCATAGAACCCTAAATCTTTTGCAAGCTCTTCTTTAAACTTCTCTGACATAATTCCTCTTCTTCTTCCCAAAAAAGCAACCCCCTTTTCAACTTCGACAGGGTTAGTATATGTAAATTTTTTTATTTCATTAGTCATAAAAAGAAAAGAGACAGTAGTTAGTCTACTGTCCGTTCGCCATTAGTCCACTTGTATGGTCATCACAGAAAAACAATTCAACTGTTTCTGTTAAAATATCTGCATAACTGAAAGATAAGCGTTCAAATGCGTTCTCTTCTTGATCTAGTTGTACTACAAATATGGATGGATATGTTTCTGCTAATACACCGGATCTTTCTACAGTTTTTCTGCGTCCGCTGTTTGCCTTTAATGTAAGTCGTTGTCCAACATGACTATCTAAAGTATCCTTTATTTCAGATAATTTTTTTGCCATTTCATACCACCTCACTCTGACAAGTATACCATCATATGTAAAATAAGTCAACAAAACATAAAATTATACCAACGAGACAGGATACATGTCAATAAAAAATTTTCTTCACCACCATAATATTTGTTAGAATCCGCTATTTTATGTATGAAAATAAAAAAAGATTTTCTACAAACGAAATGTTTCGTTCAAGTAGAAAATCCTTCTTACTATTCTTCCATCGTTTGAAAAGGTAATCCGGTCCTTAAAATCCCTTTGGTTTCTATACCGCCAAGTCCTTTTTCACCTGTGATTGTATTTCGGACGACTTCATATACATTTACTCGGTCCATAAAAGAAGTAAAGCTTATTTTCCCCACCACATAAACTGGATCTAAAGCATGAATATTGACCCGTGTTGGTGAACTAGCGAAATTTGCACCTGCTCTTATAATTGCTTCAAAGTGTGACTGACATGCTCCGGCAAAAATGACCAAATGATCCAATGAAGGAACCTTCTTTCTTGCTTCTTTCACTGCTTCGACAAAAAACTTCGAATGTCGATATGCCTCTAAATCCGTCACAAGACCTTTTGCTTTTGTATATGCATCGTGACCTGTAATAACCAATATATCAGGACGGTAATGATCTAAATAATAACCAATTTTTGAAGGTAACTCTCTTTCTTTACAATAGATTCCTTCTACAGGTACACCCATTTTGTTGTACATCTCGATACATTTCTTTAAGTAAAGTGGATCGCCATCAATATGCAGTACTCTTCCAGGTATTTGAAATAAATTTACTTCAGTACGAAATCCATTTGTGGCTTCAAATTTACGTTTCTCTTTTTGCTCTAATGCCTCTCTTTTAAATAACTTATAATTTTCATCTATTTGAACAGACGATCTTCTACCTTTTTCGCGATATTCGGACTCAATGATTACTCGCAGGTCGGATAAAGGCGCATCAGCAATTAAACGAAAATCGTCACCATATAAAATAGCGGTTACTTCATCTCCGTCTTGTTTTATCTCCACTACTCGAAAAAGTAAGTCATATTTATAAGATGCTCGCTCAACAATATCTCCTACATTAATATTCATGCCTTCCCCTCCAAAATGACTTAAATACACACTACGAGTTGGCTCTCTTTTTTTAGATTATGTGTCCACCTAGAAAAGGGTGATAAGTGGTTTTAAAAAGGAACAGAACCTCGTGGAGGCGTGTTATATGCTATTCTCACTAACAAACATAGAATATAGCGCTAGACATAAAAAAGGACAGTGAACAATGAATACATTGCTTACTGTCCTTAGCTACTATTTATTTTAAACTTTTATATAAACTATTACTCAACGTAGCAAACTCTTGAATACTTAGTGTTTCGCCTCGTCTTGTCCCTTCAATTCCAGCTTCCTCTAAACAAGCTTCAAGTTTAGATTTGTCCTTTTTCAGTAAAGGAAGGTTATTTAATAAATTATTATTTAAGGTTTTTCTTCGTTGCGCAAAACTAGCTCTAACCACTTCAAAAAAGAATGTTTCGTCTATTACTTCCGCTGCTGGTTGATCTCTTTTGATTAGTTTGATAACAGCCGAATCTACATTTGGTTGTGGCATGAAAACCGTTCTAGGCACTGTCATGACTGTGGAAGCATGTGTATAGAATTGAATGGCAATCGAAAGTGAGCCATAATCCTTCGTACTTGGTTTTGCAGAAATTCGATCTGCTACTTCTTTTTGAAGCATACAAACAATTCCTCGAATCGGTAATCCTTCCGTTAATAGCTTCATGATAATTGGCGTTGTTACATAATAAGGTAGATTTGCAACTACCATTATATCCTTTTCATTTGGCAAAAATTCTTCAATAGCTTTTTCTACATCTGCCTTTAATACATCCTCATTAATGATTTGAATATTATCATACGGAGATAATGTATCTTCTAATATTGGTATTAGTCGATTATCAATCTCGAACGCCAATACTTTTTTTGCACGTTTCGCAATTTGCTCTGTCAGGGCTCCTATTCCAGGACCAATTTCAATTGCACAACTTTCTTCTGTTAAGTCTGCATAACTTACAATATTCTCAAGTATATTTGTATCAATTAAGAAGTTTTGACCGTAATTTTTTTTAAAGAAAAAATCGTACTTAGCCAATATTTCTTTTGTACGACTAGGTGTTGCAATATCCTTCATCACTTTTCCTCCATTAAAACTTTTTTTACTGCCTGTCCAAAATCTTCTTTGGAGATTTGAAACATTTGCAGTCTTTTCTCTAATTGCTTGCCATTTGTATAACCAATATTCAGAAGCTTTCCTAGTTTATCTCGTCTTTCACTCGATTTTGGATGTCCAATAAAACCTGCATCTACTAAGTCTTCCTTCGTAATGTCAGAGACCACTTCTACAAATTCTTGCTTTACATGGAGCAATGCATTTCGAATAGATTCTCGTGTTGCATGTTCAATTCCTAATCCTTTTTTACCGGAACGAACTGCTTCTTCTTTTGGTAAGAATGCATGCTTGCAGCCAGGGATATTTTCTTTAATGATTGAACGAATTCGTTGTCCCGGATAATCAGGATCTGTAAATACGATAACGCCTCTCGTTTCTTGTGCATGTTTGATTAGTTTTAATGTTTCTTTATTGATCGCCGAGCCACTCGTTTCAATTGTATCCGCGTCTACAGCTCTCTTTATTGCCGCTGTATCATCTTTACCTTCGACAACAATGATTTCTTTAATCTTCATTTGTTCCTCCATACAGTTCAAGTATATGTAATCATACCATAAGGAAAAGAAAACTTCATATCATGTTAAATTTAGTATAAAAAAAAGCAGAAGGACTTATCCTTCTACTTTTCTAATCATCGATATTTATTTTAAAAATGACTGTTGATTTCCAAAATAGGAATGGATACCTATGGTTTTCGTCAACTAATTTATTAATTGGTTTATTTGACTATAGAACCTATTAAAAACAATAGTCTTTTAAATGAAAGCTAATAAAGCCAGACTATTAATAGGAAACCTATTTTAAATATAATCAATCAAGAATACGAATTTTAACAGTACGACGACCGAAATCAAAACACTCGTCTTTTGTAGGCATTAAAATATCAATACGACGTCCGTCAATTGCACCACCAGTATCTCCAGCAATAGCAACGCCATAGCCTTCAACCCATACTTTCGATCCTAATGGAATAACATCAGGGTCAACTGCAATTAACTTGGTATTTGGATTTTTACGGATATTAATACCAGTAGCCGTAATACCACTCATACCAGCGTCATAAGGAGAATATGCTGTAGCTTCTACATACATTTCTTTTACCTTACCTTTTACTTTCGGTGCACTAGACTTTACCAATGCACTAGATGCTGGCACAGATTTTGTACCTACAGCTACTACTCGATCAACTGGTTCTTTTAAAATTTCTTCATCGATAATCGTTTTAGAAACTACCTTACCATTTTCTTTAATAATTTCGAAGTTTCGTTTTACAAGACCTTTTACACCTTCAGTAATAACCGCTGATTCATCTTTAAACATTGAAAAATCATTTTTCTCTTTTTCTTGATAATCTACTTCCTCTTCAACTACATCGTTGACCTTTTCAACGCGTATTACTCTAACTGTATCGTTTTGTTCAACCGTTTCATCAATCGCTGGTTCAACTCGATCATATTCATTTAAAGTAATGTTTTGTTTATCTAAAAAGTCAGCGACAGTAGTCGAAGTTGAAAATACTTTTTTCGGTTTTCCACCATCATTAAGTACTAAAGGAAAAGCTTTTTCATAACTAATTTCTTCATTTTCTTCTAATGGTGTTGTTAATGCAGGCATGATTACATCATCCTGATTTACTTTAATTTTTTCTTCGCTTAATAATTCTTGGACAGTTTGAGCAGTTGTCATAATCACTTTCTCTTGCCCATTAATTGTAAGCTTTACAGGTTTCGCATGTTGGATAATGATATCCATATCATCTGTTATTTTTGACTTAGCAGATGGATAGATTTCATCCTGATTTGTGATTGTTACATTTTGTTCTTTTAATAATTCAGCCACAGTATTAGCATGTGTTTGAATAACCTGTTCTTTCCCGTCTACCTCAAGAGTTACCTGTTCTTTAAGTCCCTCATATGCTCCTGTACCTACTGATCCAGTGAAAACTAAAGCTCCTGCAAGTTGTACTGCTAGTTTTTTACTACTCCCAAGTCTAGAAAGTAACCTATTCGCGTCTATCACGATTTTACTCCTCCTTTACTATGAGAAAAAAGATTGACTAGCTCCAAACCTATTAACTAGCTTCTACTCTACTGAATGTATGTTTACTAGATTTAGAAGTAGAAGAGTTTTTTTTCGACAAATCCTTCAACTCTTCATACGTGAACTGTGACAAATAGTATCTATTCGTAAAAGTTCATAACATCATTTGTTAATCTGAAAAACTTTACACGCATTATCAAACGTTCTCTTTTGAACTTCTTCAACTGGAATGTCTTTTAAACGTGCAATTTCTTCAGCAACAAGTGATACATAGCTAGGTTCGTTTCTTTTTCCTCTAAACGGGTGTGGGGTTAAGTATGGACAGTCCGTTTCGATTAATAAATTTTCTAACGGAATCTCAGTCGCTACTTCTTTTGGTTTTTTTGCATTTTTAAATGTAACAGGACCTCCTAATGAAATATAGAAGTTCATATTGATACATTCTTTTGCAGTCTCCACACTACCGCCGAAGCAGTGCATTATGCCGCCTACTTCTGATGCATTTTCTTCTTTTAATATTGTAACAATATCTTCAGTTGCGTCTCGATTGTGTATAACAATAGGTAATTTCAGTTCTTTCGCTAGTCGAATTTGTTTACGAAAGACTTCTTGTTGAATTTCTTTAGGTGACTTATCCCAATAATAATCCAAACCTGTTTCACCTATTGCTACTACTTTTGGATGTTTAGATAACTCTTTAATCCATTCAAAATCTTCTTCAGTTGCATCAATAGCATCAACTGGATGCCAGCCAATAGCTGCGTAAAGAAAATCGTATTCCTCTACTAACTCCATAGCCTTTGTAATAGTTGGTCTATCAAAGCCAACAACTACTTGATGAACAACTCCAGCTTCAAGAGATCGTTTAATTACTTCCTCAAGGTCTTCCTTGTATTGATCTGCATTTAAATGAACATGTGTATCGAAAAGCATTTTATATCTCCTTCGCTTATGAAATTTAGTCTAACATGCTATAAAATTTCTTACCTAACGCACAGTTAACAATTCCGTTACAAAAAGAAATGTCTTAAATTAACGATTTTCTAATCCTTTTTTAATAGGTCTTTTAAGCTAATCCTATGAAATAGAAGGACTTTCCTAGTGCGCTTCTCAAAATAAGACAATTTTTTTAATTTCATGATTGTAATCTATCTGTAACATTTTCCTCATATAATGACACATTCTAACAAACCGGCTACTGCTTCATTCCAAAAACCTACAAAATATTGGATTATTCTAAGTAACTTAAATTTTTACGCAAAATTCTACATAGAATAACAATTATTTTAGAAAAATAACTCAATAAGAAAAAGTGTTCCATGTATAGTTTTACACGAAACACTCTTCTTAGTAACACTATTTAATAATCGTACCGTTTGGTAGAGATTGATCAATTGTTGCAAGAGAAAGCTTTCCATCTATACTGCCTGCTAGGATCATACCTTCAGATAATTCTCCTCTTAACTTAGCTGGTTTTAAATTCGTTACACAGATAACTTTTCTACCAACTAAATCTGCTGGCTCATAGTGTTCTGCTATTCCTGAGATGACTTGTCTTGATTCATTTCCTAAGTCTAATTGCAGTTTTAGAAGTTTTTTTGCACCTTTTACAGCACTTGCTTCTTTTACTTCTGCAACTTTTAACTGCACTTTAAAGAAATCATCGATTGTAATTTCAGGAGTAGTATCTTCTACTTCTACTTTTTCCTCTACAGGTTTTACAGTACCTTGCATTTGTTCCTTTATATAAGCAACTTCTGGCTCAGTTTCTAAACGAGGGAATATTGGTTCTGCTTTTTGTACCTTTATCCCTTCATTTATTGCACCAAACTCACTTAGACTTGCCCAAGTTAAGATACTTTCATTCGTTAAACCTAATTGAGCAAATATCTTCGCTGGAGTCTGTGTTAAAAATGGCTTTAATAAAATACCTACTTGGCGTAATGATTCTGCTAAGTGTGCCATAACAGAAGCTAATTCTTCAATTCTACTTTCATCTTTAGCAAGTACCCAAGGTTGTGTCTCATCAATATACTTATTTGTACGGCTAACATATTGCCAAATATGAGTTAATGCAACTGAAAACTCCATATTCTCCATTGCTTCTTCTACTGATATTTTAGTATTTTTAGCAACTTGTTGAAGATTTTCATCAAACTCAGTAACTGTCCCTTTCACTGAAGGGATGTTTCCGTCAAAGTATTTTTCAATCATTGCAATTGTACGATTTAATAAATTACCTAAGTCATTTGCTAGATCAAAATTAATACGATCAACAAAGCCTTCAGGCGTAAATATTCCATCTGAACCAAATGGTACTTCGCGTAATAAATAGTAACGTAGCGCATCTAATCCATAACGATCTATTAAAGTAACTGGATCGACAACATTTCCTTTTGATTTACTCATTTTACCGTCTTTCATTAATAACCAACCGTGTGCAAAAACTTTCTTTGGTAAAGGTAAATCTAATGCCATTAACATAATTGGCCAATAAATAGTATGGAAACGTACAATTTCTTTACCCACTAAATGTACATTTGCCGGCCAATATTTTTTATATAGTTCTTCGTTGTCAGTCCCATAACCTAACGCTGTAATATAATTAGATAAAGCGTCTATCCAAACATAAATAACATGTTTTGCATTTCCTGGAACTTTTACACCCCAATCGAATGAAGTTCTAGAAACAGCTAAATCTTCTAAGCCTGGCTTTATAAAGTTATTTATCATTTCATTTTTGCGTGATTCTGGTTGTATAAACTCAGGATTTTCTTCATAGTATTTTAACAGTCGGTCGGCATATTTGCTCATCTTAAAGAAATAAGACTCTTCTTTAACTAGCTCAACAGGGTGACCGCTGTCAGGACTTTTCCCACCGATTACTTTCCCGTCAGCGTCATGAATTGGATCAACAAGTTGCGTTTCTGTGTAATATGTTTCATCTGGTACTGAATACCAACCCTCATATTCATCTAAATAGATATCACCTTGATCAAGTAATTGTTTAAATATTTTCTCAACAATATCCTTATGTCTTGTTTCTGTTGTACGAATAAAATCATCATAAGAGATATCTAATTTCTTCCAGAGGTCCTTAATCCCAACAACAATATCGTCTAAGTATTTTTGAGGTGAGACGTTTAACTCTTCAGCTTTACGTTGAATTTTTTGACCATGCTCATCCGTCCCCGTTAAATAAAACACATCAAATCCTTGCAGTCTTTTATATCTAGCCATCGCATCCCCAGCAACAGTTGTATATGCATGACCTATATGTAATTTTCCGCTCGGATAATAAATTGGAGTAGTAATATAAAAAGTTTTTTTACTCATTCCTAAATCTCCTCCTTCAATAAATTCTAAATATTGACACTAAATTATTCGCATGATTTTGCATTTCATTATAAAATGAAAATTGAGTTGTCTGCATATTCCATCTTTTCACAAAATCATACTTATTTTTCTAAGTTAAATTTTACACAATAGTAACATCTATTTCTATTATTTCTCGTAAATATACATATTTTTTATGCTTCACTATTCTATTTAATCATTATGTAACCATAAGTACTAAATTCCCTTATACTGTTACATTTTTTGATATATTACATTTAATATTATTTTAGGAGGGCTAATCATGAAATCAACAGGCATTGTTCGAAAAGTAGACGAATTAGGGCGTGTAGTCATACCGATCGAACTTCGTAGAACACTTAACATCACAGAAAGAGATACTCTCGAAATATTTGTAGAAGAGGATCGTATTGTCCTAAAAAAATACCAACCAAATATGACTTGCTTGATGACTGGAGAAATCTCTAATCACAATCTTGAAATAGCAGAAGGTAAAATTGTACTAAGTAAAAAAGGTGCAGAATTACTGAAATTTGAAATTGAACAGTTTTTATCTGACATAAAAAATTAACTTTGAAGAGGCTGCCTGATTTAATTGCATTCTCCTCTACAAATCAATCATCTCACATGATTCATTCGTATAAATGATAAGAGAATTTACATTTAAATTAAGACAGCCTAACTTCATTTTACGCAAATATTATAAACCATGGTATTCCGCATAAACATCTCTTTTATGTAAAGCGCGATCCTTCGCAACTAGCTTGATTGCTTCCTTGCTTGATTCGTCCTTTTCATTAATATACCAATCGACATGTTCATTTATGGACAGAGTTTCCCACCAGGATTCCTCTTGATGATTGGCAACCTCTTCTTCAGAAGCGCCCTCCATTACGATGACAAATTCACCACGTATTTCTTCATTAACCGCCCACTCAATTGCATCACTGACTGAACCACGTAAAAATTCCTCAAACTTTTTAGTTAACTCTCTACACAATACAATTTTCCGTTCACCTAATACTTCAAAAATAGATTGTAATGTTTCCTTCAATCTGTGCGGTGATTCATAAAGTAACACTGTACTGCGTTGTCCTTTTAGTAACTCTAGGTGTTTTTTTTTGTCCTTTTTTTGGCGAGGTAAAAAGCCTATGTATAAAAAAGAATCAGTCGGTAGCCCCGAAGATATTAATGAAGTTAATGCAGCATTCGCACCTGGTAGTGGCACTACTGAAATACCCTCTTCTAAACAAAGATTCACTAGCTCGTACCCTGGATCTGATATACAAGGCATACCAGCATCACTAACTAACCCTACTTTCATGCCTTTCTTTAAATCTTCGACGATTTTAGTGCCAACCTTTTCTTTATTATGTTCATGATAACTAATTAATGGTGTAGTTATTTCAAAGTGGTTGCAAAGCTTTTTAGAATTTCGAGTATCTTCAGCAGCTATGTAATTTACTTCCTTTAAGATACGAATTGCCCTAAAAGTCATATCTTCAAGATTCCCAATAGGCGTTGGTATTAAATATAAGCATCCTACTTCTTCATTTAAAAAGCTCTTTTGGCTTTTTATCATTGTTCTTTTCCTTCTCTCATATATCGTTCTTTATTTATCCTTGATAATTGTTTAAAAGCATACTCCGCTTGCATTGCTTCTCTTTTCGTTTTGTATTCTTCCTGGTAAATACACTTCACCGGAACTCTACCTCGAGTATATTTAGCACCCTTTCCTTCATTATGCTGCCTAAGTCGACGATCTAAGTCTGTTGTGTACCCTGCATATAGTGTTGAATCACTACATTCTAATACATATAAAAAATGCTTACTGTTGTCCATATAACATTTCCTTCATATTTGCAGTGTACTCATTATTTTCTTCGTACACATAAACTGGTGGCAGAATCTTTAAGTCTGCTTTTCCACCTTTAATCCCTTCAATAAGTAAAGTATTTGCTTCCTTCCCCACTTTTGGGTAAACAAATTGAACTCTTTTTGGCTCTATTCCATGATTTCTCATTGTCGTAACAATATCTAACAGGCGACCTGGTCGATGAACCATGGCAAGTTTTCCGCCATGTTTTAATAAAAGTTTACTAGCGTATATTACTTCTTCTAGATTTGTTTTAATTTCATGTCTTGCAATTGCATAATGCTCATTTGAATTTTGTTCAGATGTTGGTACATCTTGAAAATATGGTGGATTACATGTAACAACGTCTACAAATTCCCTACCAATTAGGTTTGGCGCATTTTTCAAATCATCATGTATCATCTTAATTTTTTGCTCTAAGTTGTTATATTCAATACTTCTCGTAGCCATATCATATAATCGTTCTTGAATTTCCACACCAATTATATTTGCATGAGACCTTCTATGTAACATTAATGGTATGACGCCGTTTCCCGAACACAAATCGACAATTGTACCTTTTTGAATTGGCACGTATGTAAAATTTGATAAAAGAACAGCGTCTAAAGAAAATGAAAAAACAGATGGGCTTTGGATAATCCTCAAATCATCTTTTAATAAATAATCTAGTCGTTCGTCACCTTTAAGCATTTTATATTCCTTTCAAAAATCACACAAATGTTTATTTTATATGATTTCCTTAATTTAAATAAATAAGTAGAAAACAATAAAAAAGAGGCTATTCCATGTGAAATTTCGTCAAATCACCATAGTAATCTTTCTTATGTCTAAATAAGAAATGTACATTATATATGGTAATCCTTCGCTTCTACTGGAATAGCCTACTATTACTTTTTGTCAAAGAAAGATAAACAAAACAGACAGTCTTCATCGTGACGTACACTCCCATAATGAAGATTACATATATGAAAGCCTTCTTGGTAAAGTCTAGCTAAATTATCGTAGCCCTCACCGACATCTTTGTCTTTTTGTACTTTTTTCTTCTTTGAGTCTTTTACTTGTTCTTCTTTTTCCACACGTTGATCTAAACCTAAGCGATGACGCAAATGGTCATTCTCAATTTTAGTGTAGTGGTTTTCTTCTAGAAGCTCAGCAATATACTGTTTTAACTCACTAAGCTGTTTTGATAAATCTTGAATTTGTTCTTCCATATTGGATAGAGATAAGAATATATTCTTCTTGTCCAATCTTACCACCTCTTAATCTGTGGTTTGTATTGAAACGACTCCCTCGTGAATTAAATCATCCAGGGTATACTCCACAACGCGTTCTTTTTTAATCAATTCTACTTGAATAACTCGTTCTAAG
Source organism: Bacillus sp. JJ664 (assembly GCF_036962205.1). Taxonomy (NCBI): domain Bacteria; kingdom Bacillati; phylum Bacillota; class Bacilli; order Caryophanales; family Bacillaceae; genus Bacillus; species Bacillus sp. JJ664. Next base: position 47,536 of record NZ_JBALMS010000061.1, read on the forward strand.
ATGTTTAATCCTACTACTTTTCCAGGGCCTTCCAAAGTTTCAATGATATCTTCTAAATCTGGTAGCTGTTCTTTAGCTGCCTCATACTCATCATTTTCATACTTCAAGCAGCACATTAATCGACCGCATAGTCCTGAAATTTTTGCCGGGTTAAGAGATAGATTTTGGTCTTTAGCCATCTTAATAGAAACTGGCTCAAAATCGCCTAAAAACGTAGAACAACATAGCATTCTTCCACATGGGCCAATTCCACCAAGCATTTTAGCTTCATCACGAACACCAATTTGTCTTAATTCAATTCGCGTACGGAATACAGCTGCTAAATCCTTTACTAACTCTCTAAAGTCTATTCTACCATCTGCTGTAAAATAAAAGATGACTTTATTTCGGTCAAACGTATATTCTACATCAACTAGTTTCATATCTAGTTCATGTTGCATAACTTTGCTAGAACAAACCTCATAAGCTTCTTTAGCTGATTGTTTATTCTCTTCTACTATCATACGATCATGCTCATCAGCTAATCGCATAACTTTTTTTAATGGAAGGACTACGTCATTTTCTCCGACCTTTTTATTTGAAACAACTACTTTTCCAAATTCAATCCCTCTCACCGTTTCAACGATGACAAAAGTATCTTTAGGGATTGCTAATCCATTTGGGTCGAAATAATAGATTTTACCTGCTTTTTTAAACCGTACCCCAACTACTTCGTACACAACCTACAATCCCTCCTGTAACTCTATAATCATTTGCTCTAAAACTAACACCATATTTGCATTAGATGTTAATCGTTTTTTAGCATCAAGAATCTTTTCCAAACAAGTAGTAATCTTTTCTAATGAATAGCGGTTTAATGCTTGTCTCATTAAAGCTTCTTCAGAGCGAAAAACTATATTATTATCTTGTTCAGCATATATATATAACATGTCTTTAAAGGCTAATACAAGCATATCAAGCATTAATTGTACTTGTTCTTTCGTATCAAAATGTTTAGGAACATTTTGTTGTATAACTAAAAGACTATCTTTTTTAGTTGTTACTAATGCTTCATATAATTCTATCACTAAAGCTCTTGCTTGTGCAAACCATTCTTCTTGTGCGATTTGAACAGCAACTTGTTCGCTATTGGTGATTCTTGCTAGCAAAGGGATTAGCGCAGGTTGTAAATTTTTTTGATGTAAATGATCCTCAAAAAATCTCACCGGTAGCGGATTAAAGTGTATCGATTGGCATCGTGACTGGATTGTTGGTAAGATTTGTTGTACCTGTTCTGTTAATAAAAATGCCGTTGTAATAGAAACTGGTTCTTCTAAAAATTTCAATAAAGAGTTAGCGGCATTAGTGGTCATTTTGTCAGCATGATCGATTATATATATTTTTCGATTCGATTCGACAGCCGTTTTTGCGAACTCTTCTTGAAGTTGTTGAATTTGATGCTTCTTAATAGAAGTTTCTTCTGGTTCGATTATATAAACATTTGGATGATTACCTGAATCAACACGCTTACAATTTCTACAGTTACCGCATGGATTTGCATCTATTACATTTTCACATAATAATACTTTTGTATAATACAAAGCAAGTTCTCTTTTCCCAGTTCCTCTTGGGCCCTCGAATAAATAAGCGTGAGCCACTCTGTCTTTTAATACTGCATTTTTCAACATTTTAGTGGCAACTGGTTGTCGCTCGCTTAACTCCTCCCAAGACGTCTTCATCTTTACACCTACTCATGTATATAAATTAATTAATAGTCCCTTTATTTCTCCAATTGCATTCAATAAATGGATACTATCTCTTTCGTTCTTCATCATATCGTTCGTTAATTCAATTAACTTCTCATCGATTAATTTTACAATTTGTAGCGAAGACATAGAACCTCCTGCACCCCAGCTAATTTGCTCAGATACTTCCATGCCATAATCTACTGATTCTTTTAAGAAACGTTTCACTAATTGTTTAAAACGAGCCAAATCTCGTAAATTTTTTCCTTTTGCTAAACGTTCTCCTTGAACCTCAATCTCTCCGATTAAACGATTCAACTGCTCTATCTGAAGCTTTGATTCATTCTTTTTAACTAAAGTATGGAAATTAGCAGAATTAGATTGAATTTGTTTTAAATCTTTTCTTTCATTATTTAACTTCGCTACTAAGTTTTGATCGATTTTCACTTAAGAACCTCCATTAAGTAGAAAACTTACTTATACTCTATTATACCAGTTCAATAAATTTATGTTCATGTAATGATTTAACAAATTTATTTATTTTTAATGACCAATTTTTTCTAAAATGGCTTGTAAAGTTGCTTCATATACTTCTTCAATTGATTTAGAAGCATCAATTACTTTGAAACGATTTGGATCTCTATTTATGATTTCATAATACCCACTTTGTACTTTTAAATGAAAATCTAGTTCTTCTAGATCTAATCTATTTATTTCTCGTTCATCTGCTTGATGTACTCTTTGTAAACCTATTTTCGGGTCTAAGTCGAAGTAGATTGTTACATGCGGCATTAGTCCATTAATTGCAAATTCATTAATCTGATATATTTCGTCAATTCCAATTCCTCGGCCGACACCTTGATATGCAAGAGAGCTATCAATAAATCGATCACAAAGTACAATCTTTCCCTCTTCTAAAGCAGGTAAGACTTTTTCTGCTAGATGTTGTCTACGAGCAGCTGCATACAAGAGAGCTTCAGTCCTTATATCCATCTCTGTATTTTCTGGGTCTAGAATAATATTTCTTATACTTTCAGCGATACGGATTCCGCCTGGCTCACGTGTAGAAATAAAATGTAAACCCCTTTTTTGAAACTCTTCCGTAACCATATTTATGATTGTCGTTTTCCCAGCACCTTCAGGACCTTCAAACGTAATAAATAAAGATTCCAACCTATTTCCCCCTAAATATAAACTTCAATTTGTAATTCTTCTTTTTCGATTAAATTATGAACCGTTAAACCATATTGATGAATCTCTGTAATATATTCAATATGTTCTTTCGTAATCGTTTCACCTTGTAATAAGACAGGGACACCAGGCGGGTATGGGACAATATTCTCTGCAGATATTTTACCTGTTGCTTCTATTAAATCAATAAAAGTTTTTTTCATTCTTTTTAAAGAGGCATAACTATGTGACACAGCACTATTAATATTCGGTACTTTTGTAGGGTAAAATTTTTGATCAATCTTTGTTAATCTTTTGGAAACATTTTTGATGTGTTTAAAATTTTCTTCATATTTCCATTTTTCATCTAATGGTAAGATCAATAGAACATGCGCCCAGTCTGACAGTTCGACATATATGCCCTCTTCCTCAAAAATAGCTTGAAGTTGTTTTCCAGTGTGTCCTTCTGTACTCTTCAAAATCAGTTTTAACAAATCTCGCTTGTATAATAAGTTATTCGTTTCTACTATTTGTATAGTTGGCAACTCATGAATCAAATTCATAAAGGAATGAATTTGATTCTTTAGTTTAATAACCTTTTCACTTGTAAAACTCTCTACAAAGCTTCTGGAATAATCAAGTGATGCCATGATTGGATATGAAGGGCTACTGCTCTGCAGCATTCTAAGCATTTCCTTAATTTTATCAGAACAAATAATTGATGATTTAATATGTAAATATGAACCCATTGTCATAGCAGGAAGTGTTTTATGTGCCGATTGAATGACAATATCAGCCCCCATAGCCAATGCATCTCTAGGAAATGGCTCCCCTATCGTAAAATGGGCACCATGTGCTTCGTCAATTACAACCGGTATATCCATAGTATGAGCTAAATTAATTAATCCATCTAAATCCTGAGACATCCCATAATAATTTGGATTGGTCAAAATGACAGCCTTCGCATTTGGGTATTTTTTTATGATTTCATTTGATTGGTCTATATTTACACCTAGTGGTTGGCCCAACTCTTGATCAATATCTAAAGGTAAAAAAATGGGTTTTGCACCTGCAAGAGATAGACCATGAAAAATTGATTTATGGCAATTTCGTTGAACGATTACTTCATCATTTTCAGCACATAATGCTAATATTGATGCTAAATTTCCAACTGTGGATCCATTTACTAAAAAGTAGCTTTTATCAGATCCGTAAGCAGTTGAAAGAAGTTCTTCTGCCGCTTCAATCACTTCAGTAGGATAATGCAAATCATCTAACCCATTTAATTCAGTTACATCAAATTGTAATAAATTAGGCATGCCTAACTCATGTATAAATGAATGTGTCCCATTTTTATGTCCCGGGACATGAAATGAAATTGGTTCCTTTTTTATAAAATGTTGTAGTGCATTCACAAGTGGCATTTCTTTCATCTTTAACGCTTCCTTTATACGAATCAGTAATATATTTGTAGTTACTAAGTATTAATTTTTATAAAACAAAGAATGGCGCATACTTTTAATTTTTCTTTATTACTTAATCATTTTATCGTAATTGATTTAACAATTTCTTTCCAAATAAAAAACCGATTTACTATACTTGTACTCTCCAATTCCCGAAATAAGATCTGATCGATGAAATCGTCTTCTCCAGTCACTTCATATGGTAGAGGTACCTTGTATTTTGTAATCGGTCCTTCATCTTGTATTCTTATTTTAACTTACTACTCATGCTTAGACTACTATTAATCGTTCACCTTACATGTTAACTGGAGCATTTACTTTTCAACTCTATTTCCAACTCTTCTAGTTAACAATCTCTTCGATTCTTGTATTGATGCTTTTTAATTTTTCTACGAACGTATTATACGTTGGTGCATTCGTTTCTGTCTTAACAATCTCTTTTTCACATTCATCACAAATAAATGCATGAATGACCTGAATACCATTTTCTTTTTTCTCTTCACATATTACACATTTTAAAATTGTACTCACCCTTATTCCTCCTTAAAAAGTCTTTTGCGAAATAGTCATATTGATTAAACAATTTTGTCTATTACTTAGTTTTGCAAATTTAAAACTTTTTATACAATTAGAGGCCCATTTTGCTGTAATATATGATAATTCTTTTAATTGGTGCTTTTTTATAATAATGTTCTTTACTCAACTTTGATAAAAAGGCATCATTTACAATATTTATGCCGGTTAACACAAAAAAACATCAGCTTAATAGCTGATGTTTTTCA
>NZ_JBALMS010000062.1:0-17467 GCF_036962205.1 Bacillus sp. JJ664
TTAATATTTTTAGTTCCAACTTTTCAACTAGTATCTGGTGGAATACATTTAATAGCTAAATATATTGAAACGATTTTTCCTTTTATCGTATTTGTATTATTAATGCTTCTTTTTACGTTAAAGGATATGAATATATATTTTATTTTGCCAATCATCAAAGATGGGTGGATGCCCATTTTTAAAACGATTCCCACTACGACAATGTCTTTTTTAGGGATTGAAGTCATTTTAATTATTTACCCTTATTTAAAAGAAAAAGAAAAGGCAATAAAAGGAGTCATTATTGCGAATGCAATGAGTACTTTTACATATTTATTTGTGACATTAATTTGTTTTGTTGTTTATAGTCCTTATGAAATATCAAGAATTTATGAGCCTGTAATCGATATTTTAAGTGTTCTTGAATTTCAATACATTGAGCGTCTTGATTTTGTGTTGCTATCTCTTTTTTTATTGGTTATTTCAAAGACATGGGTAACATATTTGTGGGTGGGAATGTGTGGTATTTCTGAATTATTTAAATTAAAAACGTACATATATATTCTATTTATCCTTTTTATTGTATTTATATTGATTACTTACATATGGATTCCTACCTTTACAACGACGAATATTTTGATAAATATTCTTACAATCTCTGGAGTTTGCATTATTATTGGATTACCTATCATGATCAGGATAGGTGGTTTGATTCAAAAAAATGATATAGGGTGAATATAGATTGAAGCTTTATCAAGTATGTATACTCATTGTTTTCTTAATGATTGGTGTAACAGGTTGTAGAGATAAAATGAATATAGAAGATATAACAATGTCATTATTATTAGGTATAGATGTAAATGAAGAAGGTAAGGTTGAAATGTATATGTCTAGCCCTGTCTTTAGTGAAGAAGCTAAAGAAAAAAATGAACATTTTGAAGTGAAAACTTTGTCAATGAAGGAAGCAAGAAATTACTTTGATACGATGGCAACTGGAATTACGTCTGGTGGTAAGGTTCAAGCTATATTAATTGGTTCAAAGGTAATTGAACATAAAAACTGGTTTTCAACATTAGATTTTATATATAGAGATCCGAAGTTGAGACTAAACGCAGATATCGTTTTTGTCAATGGTCCAGTTAAAGCTGTTTTTGATCTTGATTTAAAAGATAAACCAAGGCTATCAATTTTTTTACCACAATTATTACAAACCGCAAACTTTAGAGAAGTTGCCGTAAGAACTTCATTACGAAAGTATTATCTAATGTTTTATGAAAAAGGTATCACACCGTTTGCACCGGAACTAAGTATAGTAGAAAATAAATTAAAGATGACCGGGACAACACTATTAAATGATCAGAATTTGTATAGTAAAACTTTATCTATGCAAGAAACGCAGCTGTTCAAAATCTTAACTGATAAAGTAGAAGGGCAGTTAACATTAACATTAGCTTTAGATAAATTTAAAAAAGATGTTGATATTTTCAAAGAAAACTCTGTTAGTTTTTACGTGAAGGATATTAGAAGAAAGATTCATAAAAAATATAAAAAGGGACAATATCAATTTAATATCGATCTAAAAATGCCAATTGTAATAAATGAATCGCCAATAAAGTTAAACGATCAAACGGAAAATTCTTTGAAAGTTGAAATTGAAAAGAAATTAGAGAAGGATTTAAACGATTTAGTTACATCATTCCAGCATGCGAAAGTAGACCCCTTAGGCTTAGGGATCTATGCATCAGCATTTAATCATTCAGTATGGAAGAAAAATGATGATAAATGGATTGCGTTTTATGAAAAAGCCAACATTAAAGTGAATGTTGAAATCATTATCTTTGATAAAGGTATATCAATGTAAAAAAAGGGTACTGTTCAAATTTGAACAGTACTCTTTTATAGTTATGTTTTTATTTTACTGTAACACTTCTCGTATTACTTTTATTTTCAATTTTATCTTGTGCATAAACTTGAATAATCGTGCCTTTTTTGTTAGTAGGAATTTTTATTTGATAATTTCCTTTTGAGTTCGATCTAGTTGTATATGTTATCTTGCCAATCTTCACTACGATTGTTACATATTTCTCAGTATTACCAAATAGCAATTTTGTAGTTGGTTTTACTGGGTTTATAGTTGGAATGACTGGTGGAGTTACATCAATTATAATTGCAGATGTCGATGCTTTGAATAATTTGTTCTTACTTGTTGCTTCAATTGTTAATTTTCTTCCTGCTAATTGCTTAGGTATGTTAATGCTATAGTTCCCAGTTAGATTTGCTTTTCCTTTTCCAATGATTGAAGATCCATGTAAAACTGTTACATCGGCACCACCTTGAGTGAACCCTGTTACTTTTAGCGTTTTATCTGAGACTTCATTTACAAAAGGTGTTGTGATAGGTTTTGTCACAATATAATTCGTTCCGTCTGACAACGAAATCTTATATTGGTCTTCACTTAAAGTAAAATCTGAAACAGTTGTTGGAGTCGTACTAATACTAGTATAGTACTGAATATTTTTTCCTTTTGATTCAAAGTCTAGTTGTTTAATCGGAAAACTTTGGTTAAATGAAGTTGATGCAAATCCACGTAAAGGTTCTAGTTGTCCAAAAAATTCTTTTAGTAATGCTGGCTTATGTTGCTTCATCGTGATGGAATCATTTAACAATACTGTATTTGAATCTACTGAATTAGTATTTATATCTTTTCCGATATTAAATACTTGATTTGTGACGTGTTCTTTATTCGAAAGAATTTCGTCTTGAATTAAAGTCACTTTTTTCTCTTTAAGATAAACGATTGTTCGATAAACTTGAACGCCACTATAAATTGTATGTTCACCAGTCATTATGACACTGTCTGGATTGTCAATTACATTTGTTATTTTTGATTTGCCTACGTTATCTATTGAGATAGGATATGATTTTCCATCAACAGTTACAACATTATGAGCAAAAGTTGTTCGTAGATATTGTTGAATAGCTTCTCTTCTATTGTAATTATATTTTCCACTATCAATGAAAATATCTTGTCCATTTTGAGATAATAGAAACGATAAATCATCAGCGTGTTTATGGACTACGCTAAAATTATTCGCTGCAAATACTAATGATGTTGTATTTGCTCCCCAGCCATCACGTACTACAACAAGTGAGTTAGAAAGATTACTTACGAGTTTAGGTTGTTTACCACTTTGTCCTCTCGTTAAAACATATTCAAATTCAGGATCAAGTACAGAATAATTCGATTTAATCGGTGCATTTGCATAATCAGAATCACCTAATCCGGGAAGTCTGAAATCTGATAATACTAGATTTGCAAACGCATTTTGACCTTTTAATACTAATTGTCTTAATCCAGGATCATCAGCAATTTTATTAATATCTTCAATTAAATCCATTACAAGTGTGAAGTAGAGTGGACTATGCTCTTTATGCAAGCCTTCAGGAGTAAAATCCTGTATAATATGCTGTTTAGTACGATATATAGCATTGTTCTTCCATTCCAAACTAGTCGTTATTTCTGGGAAATATGAAGCTAATTGAATTAATGCACGATCCTGAAAAATACCATGATTTGAACGGTAGTTATATAAAGTTGGATCATTTAATGCAACACCATGTTTACGTAAAATTATTTTTAAGTATTTTATGTTACTTTCAGTTGCGATTGGAGAATTTATATAATAATGGTAAAAATACATTAGATTATTAGTCCGATTGGCCATAGCATGTGATTCATAAGTATACTTCTTATCAGTTGCTACTTCAGGAGAATAATTAACTTTCCAAAAAGATTGAATCATACTAAATCCATATGATAAGTATTTTGTATCATTTGTAACTTCATAAGCATTGGTTAAATAACTTAGTGCATTCATACTTTGATAATATAAGCGCCATGTAGTATTTTTATATGGATCCTCTTTCCAAGTAATTGGTGCAGTTACTTTATATGCTGGATAAATAGGAGATACGAATAATTCTCCATTCAGTATTGTGTCAGCATAAAGTATTGTATTAGCTGAAATTGCTGTTCTCTTTGTAATATAAACTTCTTTATTTTGCTCTGTTCTTACTTCTAATGTAACATCAGGTTTTACCTCTGGATCCACTTCAGCAAAAGTTTGGAACGATGTTGAAATGAATATAGAGAAAGTTAAAAAAGTAACGAATATATGTCGCATAAATCCTCCATGGTGTTTATTATTCTAGCAATATATTACACTATAAAATATAAAAAGTTAACGTTTTTTAATGTTTACTAATCAGGTAGATAATTACGAAAAGTGAAATTTTAGGATGATAGAACGATTAATGTAGAGCGAAACTATTTTTTTAAAGAGTTACTCGGAAAGTTTTTTTTGTTTAATAGAAAAAAGAGTAAAGTTGTTACGATAAAACAAAGTGCAAATTGAAATAGATTTGCATGAGTAAAGAAATTTGAAGGAGACTTAAATAAATTCATCACGCCTTTTAATCCAGATATAATCCAAGTAATGAGGTGATATAAGACAATACTTGAAAGTGCACCCTGTTTAATCCACCTTGGAATACTTAGCCAGTACGCTAAAAAATTCATAACTAAAACTCCTCCATTCTATAAAATAATTATGTAAATATTCGAGAATATTATCATGTTATGTAATTATAGCATTCCAAATAAACAGAAGATGTAAAGCTTATTTTTGAAAGGGTCATAGAAATTTTATGTTAAAATATATTTAATATTTTGAATGATTGGGAGAGAAGATATATGTTATTACATAAAATTGATGAAGAAGTTTCGTAAAGAATGTTTAACGAAGATGATGCTGAAGAATTTCACAATTTAACGATTAGTTCAAAAGCATATTTGAGAGAATGGTTAGGATGGCTCGATTATGTTGAAAGTGTAGAAGACACGGCTCAAAATATTAAATCAAGATGTAAGGAATATGTAGAAAATAGGGGATATCCAAAATCATTTGCGATCATTTTCAAAGGGAAAATCGCAGGGACAATTGGATATAATGACATAAATAGAGCGAGTAAAATTGGTGAAGTTGGCTATTGGTTAGCAGAACAATTCCAAGGAAAAGGAATCATGACAAAAGCACTTAATGCATTAATAGAATATGGATTTGAAGAATTGAGTCTTAATCGAATTCAGATTAAAGTAGCGGTTGAAAATACAAAAAGTAGAGCACTGCCTGAACGCCTAGGCTTTACACAAGAAGGCATTATTAGACAAGCAGAATGGTTATATGATCATTATGTAGACCATGTTTTATATGGACTATTGGTAAATGAGTGGAAAGAAAACGTTAAGTAACGGGAATTTAGTTTTTAGCATCACAGTTCAAAAACATCGATGATTAAACTTTGTTAAAACTAGTATGTAATCGATTCAATAACAAATGGCAACTAATTATCACGCTAATTAGTTGCTATTTGTTTTGTTGTTATCACTTTCTCTTTTTAACAATCATCCGTAAACCATTCTTCGGACGAAGTGTAATGAGAGGTTCTGCTTCGACCTTATGATGATCTGAGACAAGTTCAAACGAATAGTGTTTTACCAATGTTGCGAGTACTAGAGTTGCCTCCATGATGGCAAAATGATTTCCTATACAAACGCGTGGGCCTCCACCAAAAGGGAAATATACAAATTCAGGTACACCTTGCACTTTACCATTCTGAAACCGTTCTGGCATAAATTCGTCTGCATTTGAAAAATATTTTTCAGAGCGATGCATGATATAAGAACTCATCATGACTGTATCACCTTTATGGATTTTATAATTTCCGATCGTTACGTCATTCATTGCTTTTCTACTGATCAACCAAGCGGGAGGGTATAGCCTCATGCTTTCCCAAATGATTTGCTGCGTATAGATTAAGTCTTTCATAGAATCATAATCTGCTCTTTTTATACCAAGAACACGATCTACTTCCTCGTATAAGAGTTTAGCTTTATCAGGATTTTGTGAAATTAAATATAGGCACCATGACAATGCATTTGCTGTTGTTTCATGACCAGCAAGAAAAATAGTCATAGCTTCATCCCTTAATTGTTGATTAGACATCCCTTCATTTGACTCTTCATCTCTTGCTTGCATTAACACTTCTAATAAATCATTTTGTGTGTCTAAGTTACTTCTCTTTTCGATGATTTCATATAATACATCATCTATTTTCTTAATCGCTTCTGTTAGTGATTTATTTTGTGGTGTTTTCAAAGCTAAGGGGGTCTTTAAGACAGATCGGATTCGCTTAGTAGCAATATTCATAATAACATCAAAGTGCTTACCAACCTTTTCGTGACCTTGTTTCATATCCATGCTAAACATTGTTTTGGCAATAATAGCTAGTGTGAGTTCCATCATATCTCTGCTCATGAGACGTTCTTCTTCGTCATTCCAGGAAGTGATAAATTCTTCTGTAATCATCGTCATTTTCTCAGCATATGTTTGTACATGCTGCTTTGTAAATGAAGGTTGTATTAATCTACGCTGTTTCATATGGAAATCATCTTCGCTAGTTAATAATCCTTCTCCGAGTAAGGTTTTCATTTCTTGAAATGGCCTTGATTTATGAAAAGAATTTTGTTTAGAAACTAGTACTTCCTTAATGAGGTCTGGCTCTAACAGTAAGTGGATTTTACGATGAGCAAATCGAAAAGACACAATCGTTTCATATTGTTGATAAAGATCACTTAAAAATAGAAGAGGGTCTTTTCGAAACTCATTTAAATGACCTAAAGGTGAAAAAGAAGCCAGTCCTTTTACTTCAAGCATATCGTTTCACTCCAATCAGGAAAGTTTTTCACAGATATTCCTATTATATTAACGATATGCAATAACTCATGCTATCAAGCAGTATCTTTATAAATTCATTTATTTCCTAATTGAAAAACCCCAAAAAAGTTTAGGGGACTTTAATTTTTTAGATAGTGGCTTGTGCAATGAACTGTTTGTTTTCTACCGATTATTAAAATATACCGATAATGCCTCTTTCATATGTTCGAAGTCGCCATTTGTTTGAATCATAAAATGGTCTCCTCTTAGAGCAGAGGAAAAATCATGAATCCCTTGAATACGTAAAAAATCTTCAACATCTGAAAGTTTTTCTCCAGCAGTTTTTAATGTTTTGTGCCCGACAAATTCATCATTTACATACACTTCATATGTATCCTCATTTAATTTCACATTATTCTCTGAAACTAAATTTACACCTAAAATTGAGAATGGATATCCGTCACTTGGATTTTCAGTACTCATTTGAATTCCTCCATATCATTTTTAGTATTAAGTTCTCCTTATCATTGTTGAATTATGCTGGTATTGAAGTAAAAGGGGTAATGATGTTTATTTACTCTGGATATACATTCATTAAGTGTAAAGAAAAAACTCGCTAATATTAGCGAGTTTTGTTTGGATGTTCTAAATCAATTAAGCTGCTTGTTTGCTGATTTCTGGTAAAACTTTTTGTTTTCGATCATGCAAGAAATAGTAAATAGCAGTAGTTACTAAAACAATTATTGCAGATAAAAAGTACATTGAATGGAATGAAGTTTTTGCAGTGACAATTCCTAGCACGAAAGAACCTAGTCCAATACCGATATCAAAAAACATAAAGTAAGTGGCTGTAGCCATCCCTTTTCTTGCAGGAGCTGCGGTGTTAATTGCTAATGTTTGGAAGCTTGGTGCGATTGAACCATAACCCAAACCAATTAAAACAGCTGAAAGTAAAAAGATCGAAGGAATATTAGAAATTCCTAATACAATTAGTCCAATTGAAAATACGATGATGCCAGGATAAATAATGATATTTTCACCTTTACGGTCAAATAGCTTTCCTGTAAAAGGTCGAGACATTAATACGACAACCGCATATACGATAAAGAAAAAGCTAGCGATTTCTACAAATCCTAATTCATTCGCATAAAGAGTAATAAATGACATGATACTACTATATCCAAAAGAAATAAATGCAGCTGTTAATGAAATCGGTAAAGCTTTTCGTTCAATTAAGTTAGAAACTCGAATCGGTGTTTTTGTACTAATACTTTGTTTTGGAATGTTCGTTGTCATTCCGAACACAAAGGATAAAATCCCAAATATGCCACAAACTAAAAATAAAATAGAAAAACTGAAATGATTCATAAATGTGATCCCTAAAAAAGGACCAAAAACCATCGCTAAAATCATTGCTGAGCTAAAATAACTCATACCTTCTCCTCGACGTTTTGGAGGTATGATTTCTGCTACAATAGTACCTAAAGCAGTTGTGGCTAATCCAAATGAAATTCCTTGAATAAAACGAAGTGTAAGTAATCCGAAGAAATTATTTACGATTAAATATAAAAATGTAGTGATTGCAAAGAAAGCTAACGAAGATATTAATATTTTTCTTCTTCCAATTGTATCAAGCCATATACCACAAAAAGGTCTGATGATGACGGCTGAAATTAAGAATACTGTGATAACAAGGCCAACCTGACTTTGTTTTTGACCTAAATCATTTAGTACATATATAGGCAATGTTGCTGTTAATGTATAAAAAACTAAGAATGCAAAAAATGCGCTTAAGCTAACATTAATAAAATCCTTTGTCCATAAACGTTCATTCAATTAAAATTCCCCCAGTTGTTTCTCCTTCAGATGCTTTCATATTGTTCATCATTTTTTGAAAAACTTGATGTGCAATCTCAAGCTCTTCATCGGATATATCTTTTATCACTTCATTTTCAAATGAAATGATTTTCTCTTGCCAATCGTCAATTTGATTGCATGCCTTATCGGTAAGATGAATCATTTTTTCTCTTTTATCGCTACCTTCTATTCGAACAATTAAATCAAGATTCTCCATTCTGCACAAAGTTCTTGTTAATGTAGGTGGCTCAATATTCAAATTTGAACAGATCGTACGTTGAGTACATGCTCCATGAAGGTTGATGTATCGAATAACAGACCATTGTGCTAAATATAATCCTGTTGGTACAAGATTTTCATTAAATGATTTTGAAAATTGGCGCGTAACTTGATTAAGTGAAAAAAAGAAAGGCTGACGATTTCGCATATTCATTCTCCTAATAAATATAAATAGTTAGCTAGCTAATTAAATTAGTTGTCTAGCTAATTATATTTGAAAATGTAGGGAATGTCTAGGGGGTAAACTTGGAAATAGGCTCTGTTATATTCGTCACAGGATTGCTCAAGTAAGAAGATATGTGTTGATTTCCACTACAGGATGCTCGCTTTCCGTGGGGTGGGCGCTGAGCCTCCTCGTCGCCTGCACTCCTGCGGGGTCTCACCTGTCCCACAACTCCCACAGGAGTCGAGCACCTTCCGTTCCAACCATCCATGAAACAACTGGATACTCTAAAAAATTAAACATACGGCAACCATTATTTTTACTACACTTTAGGAACAGTGCTATTTCATTTTCTATTTAAAATTGTATTCTTTTAATTTTATCCAAAATAAGATTTCAGTTTCTGTTTCATATCTTCCTTATTATTTGCAAACTGCTTATGACGATGTCCATTCCCTCCTGATGTATGGGGAAATCCATGTAATATAGAATTTGAATCCAAGTAGTTGTGATCAACAAGGAAGGTTAAGACTTTGGAGACGTTCACTCCTAAAGGGATAATGAGTGGATGGTCAAGTCTCATTAATTCTTGTGCAAAGTTTTGAATGATGTACTTCCTTAGTAATTCAGTATTGATTATATTTGGAGTTGATCCATTATAATTCTTCCCTTTATAGAAAACAGGATAAGTAATCACAGATGTAGTTTGAACTAAATGACTAGCTGTACTAAAAAATTCACTTGTTGATGAGATTCCTAAGTAGTCGTGTAAATGTAATTCATCTAACATGGCAATCAGATTTTTGCGCATTGGTCCTTCAAAGCTAGACTGTTTTTTGACCTCATGAAGAATGGTTTCATCGTTTGCTGGATTTTCTTTAAAACTAGCTACTGTTGAAAAAGCTTGCTTCATTTGATGTAAACCAGGGGTAATCCCGACAATTAAAACTTTCGCTTGTTCGTTTATGTACTCAAATGGAGCGTAATAGATCTCTAAATGTTTCTTTTCATCTTGATCGAGTAAAAATTGTTCATTCTTTAAGGAATTGACTTCAAGTGGAGTTGGTAAATTTAAAATATGTTTTTTATATGTATCAAATAAAGAATAGGGTGCGATTGACAAAGAAGCGTCCTCCATTTTGTATGTCATTCTATTTCATACTATTTTATTCTTTATACTACTATTGACTAGGGTTGGCAAATCCATCAAGCTATGTTCATTGTTAGTAAGCATAAACTGAAACAAAAAAACCGCTGAGATAGGACTCAGCGGTCTGATGCTTGTTTGTCAGTTGATAAGAAATTATAAATATTTGCTTCACCAGATCCATAAAGTGCATCTGACCCGGATTTTCCATAATCAGTTGCACTTTTTCTAATCGCAGCAGCTACTTGAGAAGGTGAGTATTCAGGATGAGCGGCTTTAATCACTCCGGCAATACCAGCAACTTTTGGTGCTGCCATAGAAGTTCCATGTAAATATGAATATCCATGCCATTTTCCATCGCTAAATTGAGTAGTTGCATTTCCTCCACCTACTGGATATGAAGGATACGTAGACAAAGTACGGTACGTAAAGTCACGTTTATTTAAATAGTTTCCTGCTGGATTTTGACGATACAGACTATCGTATAATGGTCCATTATCTCCACCTGGAGCTGCAACGTCAATTGCACTTCCATAGTTAGAATAGAAGGCAATGCTGTTTGTCGACCATTCATTTGAAGAAGAAACAGTAATGACACCAGGAATCTGTGCAGGAACTACACGAGATGGACCTTTAATATCTAGACCGTAAGTCGCTTTCCAGTAAGCTTGCATATCATGTAAATTGTTAAAATCTTTTGAGTCATTTCCAGCAGATACAACTACCGTAACACCTTTTTTAATCGCGTATTGGATCGCACGGTGGTAGGCAACCATTGAAGCAGAATCACCTTTTTCATCTAGGTTATGAGCCATCCAACGCCATCCACCAATTGACATATTAATGACCTCAACACCATCGTTTGCTGCTGAAACAATCGCATCCGTAATCCAAGATTGTTGAGCTCCACCAGTTGCTCCAAATACACGGTAAGCACGAACTGTTAAATTCGGTCCTACTCCTTTAACTACACCATTTGCAGCAATTGAACCAGCAACATGTGTCCCGTGACCATTTTGGTCCCATGCATTTGTTGTACCAGGTACAAATGTTTTTGAACCTGCAAGGTCAGCGTTATCCTTTAAATCTGGATGACCAAAATCAATTCCTGTATCAATTACAGCAACAACTGTGTCATGATTTCCTGCATTTACTTTGTACGAGTCTCCATCATGCGTTAAACGCTGCATGTCCCATTGTTTATCCCAATAACTTGTAGCATTTGCATCCAATGTTACCTTACCACCATCTGGTGTACCAGGGGTGAAATTAAGGGCATCATCGGGATCCTTTTCTAAATATGCTTCAAGCTCTTTACCAGCAGACGTGATATTTGTATCATTTGAAATATTTGTAAGGAAGGCAGAATCAGTTGATGCAACCTCAACAATTCCAATTTCTTCGATAATTCGTTCAACTGTACCTCCAGCTTTTGAAATAGTATCAGAGAAATTACTAGGTAGATTTCCCTTATATGCTAATAAGTAATGAACCTGTTCGGGTGCCGCCTTAACTTTAGTTGTTTGCGTCCCAACAAGCAAAGAAAATGATAAAGCAGAACAAATTGATAAGAAAGCTAATTTCTTTTTCATTTACATTCCCCTTTATTACTCATATTAACGTGAATCACGTATGACTAGATTTTAATACAAGCTCTTAAGTGTGTTTGTCGAAATAAGATAGCAGTTTTAGTAAAAAAACTGACAAAAAATTTTTATGAGTAATTCTTTAATATAAGGAACAGTAGCAGTAGGAATAATGACTTCAACTTGTAGCGCTTTAAAATGTAAGGTATCATTATAAATGACAGAAAATTAAGAATTCGAATAAACTCAATCTACATAAATTGATATTCTTTTTAAATTAAGTAAATTGTGAGGTGCTAGAAATGCAAAAATACGATGCAATCGTTGTAGGTGCTGGTTTAGCAGGTTTAGTAGCAACAGCCGAAATTGCTGATGCAGGTAAGAAAGTGTTGCTATTAGATCAAGAGCCAGAAGCTTCATTAGGTGGACAGGCTTGGTGGTCATTTGGTGGTTTATTTTTAGTTGACACGCCGGAACAAAGAAGACTAGGTATTAGGGATTCTAAGGATCTTGCGTGGCAAGATTGGCTCGGAACAGCTGGATTTGACCGTGAAGAAGATGAGGATTATTGGGGTAAGAAGTGGGCAGAGGCATATGTCGACTTTGCAGCAGGAGAAAAAAGATCCTGGCTATATAATATGGGCGTTCGATTTTTTCCAGTCGTTGGGTGGCCTGAACGTGGTGGTTATCTTGCTGAAGGCCATGGGAATTCGGTTCCAAGATTCCATATAGTGTGGGGAACAGGTCCAGGATTGGTCGCTCCATTTGAAAAAAGAGTAAGAGAGCACATGAAAAATGGTTTAGTTGATTATCGACCTCGTCATCGCATAAATCAATTACTAACTCAAGAGGATGCAGTTGTTGGTGTGAGCGGTGCTATTCTTGAAGAAAGTAGTGCAAACCGTGGGGAAGATAGTTCACGTGTTGAAATTGGGGAATTCACTTATGAAGCCGAATCAGTATTAGTTTCTAGTGGTGGTATTGGTGCAAACTTTGATTTGATCCGTCAAAATTGGCCGAGTCGATTGGGACAACCACCTAAAAAAATGATTTCAGGTGTTCCTGCACATGTTGATGGAAGAATGCTAGCAATTACCGAAAAGGCTGGCGGGCGAATCGTCAATCGAGATCGAATGTGGCATTATACGGAAGGATTAAAAAACTGGAACCCAGTATGGTCTAACCATGGCATTCGTATTCTTCCTGGACCTTCATCAATCTGGTTAGATGCGCGTGGTCAAAGATTACCGGCTCCGAATTTTCCTGGCTTTGACACGCTAGGTACATTAGAAGCAATTCAAAAAACAGGTTTTGATTATTCATGGTTCATTTTAACGAAAAAAATCATACAAAAAGAATTTGCCTTATCTGGTTCAGAGCAAAATCCTGATTTAACAGGAAAAAGCATTAAACAAGTAATTGGAAGAGCAACAGCTGGTATTCCAGGTCCTGTAAAAGCCTTTATGGAAAAAGGTGAAGACTTCGTTATTGCTGATTCGCTAGATGAGCTAGTAAGAGGAATGAATCAATTAACTGGTGAAAATTACATACAATTTGAAGAAATTGAGCGCCAATTAAAAGCACGTGATCGTGAAATTGATCATAAATTTACAAAGGACTTGCAAATTACGGCATTAAGAGGAGCGCGTAATTATATAGGTGATAAATTAATTCGAGTTGCGCCACCTCATAAGATTTTAGATCCAAGTAATGGACCTCTTATTGCTGTTCGGCTAAATATAGTGAGTCGTAAAACTTTAGGTGGCCTTCAAACGAATCTAGACGGTAGCGTCCTAAATGAATCAGGTAATGTGATTCCCGGATTATATGCTGCCGGTGAAGTTTCGGGATTTGGTGGCGGTGGAGTGCATGGTTACCGATCAATGGAAGGAACTTTTCTTGGTGGTTGTTTGTTCTCTGGTAGACAAGCTGGTCGTGCGATTGGGAGAAAATAATTTGTTGTAAGTTGAAGTGGGGGCGAGCAATTCGTTCTCCACTTTTCTATGTTGAGTAATATAATGATCAGGATTAAGAATCAATGCGACACTATATATACATTTACAATAGAGGAAAGCGGAAGGGGGGGTATGAAGTTTGAGTACTTTTCAATATGAAGTAT
The DNA here is from genome assembly GCF_036962205.1 of Bacillus sp. JJ664. Lineage (NCBI taxonomy): Bacteria > Bacillati > Bacillota > Bacilli > Caryophanales > Bacillaceae > Bacillus > Bacillus sp. JJ664. The sequence continues at coordinate 13,907 of NZ_JBALMS010000062.1, forward strand.
TTTTAGAAGTTGTTGAAGCTGGGAGCTTTACGAAGGCAGGTGAAAAGTTGGGTCTTACTCAATCAGGAGTGAGTCATAACATTTTGACACTTGAAACAGAATTAGGCGTTGTACTTCTTCGTCGTAACCGTAATGGCATATCTTTATCAGATGCAGGTGAAAGATTGATTCCTTATATTCGTCAAATCATTCAAACTGCAAAACGATTAGAACAAGAAGCAGCGTTCATTCAAGGTATTGAAGTAGGAACCATTAAAATAGGTAGCTTCCCAAGTTTTTCGTCGAAGTTTCTTCCAAGTATAATCAAAGACTTTCAGAAAATATACACAGGTATCAAGATAGAACTGTTCGAAGGTGATTACGGAAATATAAAAAAATGGCTGACACAAGGTACAATAGATTTTGGTTTTTTACCTTTACCAATTCCCGATTTTGAAACGATCTCATTACGAAAAGATCGATTATATGTTTTTATTCATAAACATCACCATTTAAGTACATTTGAAAAATTGACCGTAACTTCATTGCAAAATGAATCATTTATTATGCCCAAATCAGGCTGCGAGATTTTAGTAAAGGGATTATTTAAAAAGCATAATGTCGTACCAAATATTTTATTTGAAATTGAAGATAACCAAACAATTATCTCAATGGTAGAAGAAGAGATTGGTTTGACGATTCTACCAGAGTTGGTATTACCGAAGCATTTCTCAAATACAAAAGTAATTCCACTCGAACAAGAAGTGTATCGTGAAATTGGATTAGCGATCAAATCAATGAAGCAAGCCTCACCATCTGTTAAGAAATTTATTGAAATCGTAAAAGAAAAATGCAACAGCTTGAATTGAAAAACCTAAACTAGGATTCAATTCAAGCAGCTTTTTTATAGCGTTAAAATACCTCTAATTGTAATTGTTGCTTCACCTGTGACTTTAATCTTTGCAGTATCATTCTCAGGGATCACTGTAATGTATAAAGTTCCTGGTCTGCCAATCGCATTTCCTTGTGCAATCTTCAAGCTTGTTGTTTCATTTTTTGAAATAATTCCTTCTAAAAATAGAAATCCTGCTAATGCACCGTTTGCTGCGCCAGTTACAGGATCCTCATTTATCCCTATACCAGGTGCGAAATCTCTAGTATACAAATCATAATCATCATTTGTATGAAAAGTATAAAGATGAGTTGTGCTGATTTGATGTTCTTTATTATGTTTTGCTAATGAAGATAAATCTGGATTTGCAGCATCAATATCCTCTTTACTTTTCATTGGAACAAGCAAATGCCAATTACCTGTACTTGCTAATTTAATTGGGAGGTTTTGGTCAATACTGTCCTCTTTCACTCCGATTAGAGTACTAAGCGTATCAAGTTGTATCTCAAATCCTTCTGTTTTAGGCGCAATTTGTGTCATTTCAACAGTCTTTATTTTTCCGCCTTCTTTATGCCAAATAACAGGAATATGTCCGACATTTGTTTCTAGAACGATACCATCTTTTTCATCTGATAAACCCATTTCAGTTGCAAGTAACCAAGTTAAGCCTACCGTAGCATGACCACAAAAGTTAATTTCCTCAGCAGGTGTAAAATATTTCACTTTATAATCAGCAGCTTCATCCGTTGATGGTAATAAAAAAACTGATTCCGGTAAATTTAATTCTTTCGCAATTTTTTGCATCTCAGACTCTGAAAGTTTTTCAGCGTCTAAAATCACCCCAGCAGAATTCCCACCAAACTTTTCTGATGTAAATGCATCCACATGATAAACACGTATTTCCTTCATTTGAATATCCCCTTTCAAACTCCTTTGATAGTTCTATCATATGACTGGAGGTACTATTAGTAAAATGAATGTTTCTTATGTATTGGATTAGAAAAACTGATTTATTGAAGCAATGATTGATTGGTGTATTTGGATGAGTAAAATCCAATAGCTACTCTTTTTATTTAATTATTTGGTAGATAGTTGAACTGGAATAATGGATAATTGAGAAGAAATATAGAATTGATAAACAGTGAATGTTAAGTATTAATACTTATTGAAATAACAAATGTATTAATTAAAGTACATTGAGAGGCTTCGGCAGCTCGTTAGTAATCTAATTTTTAATACAAAATAAATATCAAATAGTTTTGGGGGAGTTTTAAATTAACCAAAGGTTGGGTTTTTCAATATTAATAATTGTAATTTCGGTCATTTTAAGTGGATGTAAAATTTCGAAAAGTAAAGTAGAGCAACCTGTAAAAGAATATTTAAAATCAGAATTAAATATAAATGATGGATATAAAATTCTTGCTGCTGAGAATGATGGAGAATGTGGATGTAATAATTATGCATATGTTGAATTTAATAAACCATATCGAACTTATGCACGTTTAGCTTTTGATCAAGATACGAATTTGATTAATTTAGAATGGGGTGACAATGCATACTTCAAGTTGTTTAAAGGTGCATACGTTAAACAACATCCTGAATTGATTGAACTGGTTGATAAAATAATGACAAAAAAACATTTAATGAAAGATACCTCAAACGTCAGTCAGGAAATAAAAGAAATAAGTTTCTATGACTATATTGATATCGCTTTTAGTGAATCCCAAGAAAAAAAACTAATTGAAACTTTTAAGCAAAATAAAACGATTGAAACAAACAAAATAGTTCCTACATTGAAATTAGACGGGAGAAGTCGTGGTGCTCTTGTTTATAGAGGGGTTATCAATTTCAATTTTCTATATGATGAATACAAACAAAAACATAGGAAAGTTCCGCAAGCTATTGAAATTCTAAAAGAATTTGAGAAAAATAAGGTGTTATCTGAAGGTCTCTATTCAATTAACATTGAAATTACATCAACAAACCCTGAGTGGGAATTAATAGATGATAAACATGCATCTTATCTAGCATTTAAAGTTGATAGATCAGGTAAATTTAAAGATTTGAGATTGATAAAGGAAGATGAGAATACTGAATTTAAGGAAATTGAGATAAAACATTGATGAAGGATTTGGAAATATATTGATTAAATAGAAAAAACAAGTTTGGGTACTGAAAGGTAGTATAAAAAATGGTTTCACCAAGATTATTAAGAAATATCATTCTCTTTATCCTAATAGTGGGTGTGGGTGGTTGGATGTTCCTCCACGACTATAAAATCGGAATTTTTGCCGGACCTATTTATATACTAATAAAGTTAATTTGGGATTTGATTGAGAATCAAGTTGAAAAGAAAAAACTTAAGCAAAATTAAAAATGGAAAATTCAAATATAAAGTGGAAAGTTGCTTAGCCAAAAAATGCTTGGTTTGTATATGGGACTGTTTCAACATTATTTTCTTATTTATGTTAATGGCTTATAAACAAGGAGAAATAAATTGACATGAAGAATTGAAATAGAGGATGCATTTATTTCAACTAGATAGAAAGGATGTAATTTGATGATTAATATCATAAAGGGGATCATAGTCCTGTTACTAATCGTTTCATTATCTGCTTGTTCAATAAATCAAAATAAAGAAAGTTTCAGGATTTTCGATGAAACTCAAAGTAATGTAGCTTCAAAAGAAA
>NZ_JBALMS010000062.1:17511-23233 GCF_036962205.1 Bacillus sp. JJ664
AAAAAAATTATTGACTCATGCCAGTCTACCAGATTTTAAATGGCCAAATCGTGAAGAGGACTATACGATTAAGCAGGAGAAAGTAGGTCAGGCTGAATTAATAAATAACTATAAAGTTTGGTTCGAGGATAGTCAGGTCATTCTAGTAGATATTCATAATCATAAATATGGCACTCTTGATGGTGTAGATGCACAGAAACTTAAGAAAATATTAAAAATAGAGGACCTATAATATAGAACAAAAAATAGGAGGAGATTAATATGTTAGTAGTAACTACAGAAAAAATTGAAGGCTACAAAGTTGTTGAAGTAAAAGGACCTGCCTTTGGTCTAATTGTTAGAAGTAGAGGTCTAGGTGGAGATATTATGGCAGGGCTAAAATCGCTAGTAGGCGGAGAAATTAAACAATATACTGCTATGCTTGAAGACTCAAGAAAAGAAGCCTTGGATCGTATGATTAAAAATGCGAATCAAATGGGTGCAAATGCAATTATCATGATGCGATATGACTCTGGTGAAATTGGTACAAACATGAGTGAAATTGTAGCATATGGAACAGCTGTCGTAGTGGAGAAAATATAATGGAACTCGTCATAGGTTATTATGTCTTACAAGTTTTCATCATTATCATTTGCATATTGCTTGGATATTTTATCTATGACAAACGTTTTAAACATAATCATGGAACAAAAATTCCCAATGGTTTTCAATCGACAGAAGAAATAAATGTCGACCCTGTATCGGGCGAAAAAACAAGAGTATATTATAATCCTGAAACTGGTGAACGTTTTTATAAAAAAGAGAAATAATTGAAGTAGCAAGGAAATTAAAATACCGTAGAACAAAAAATTGACTGCTTTTGCAGTCTTTTTTGTATGCAAACTAGTATAATTGTTTAAACTCAGTTGGGAAATTATGTTATATTTGAAACGTATTAAATCTATTTGAATTCGAAGTTCAATATAATGTTTTGTGAAAATGAGCTTTCTAAAACTTTGTATTCAAACTATGCCTTAATGATGTGATAGTAGCCTTTGGCTGCTTATTTTTATTAATTTTATGGAAAAGATAGTTGAATAAGTAACTATTAATTTCCATAATAGACTTTTTATGAAAGAACATTTTGCTATAAAAAAGTAAAAATAAATAATAAATAATAAATAAATTTGAAAAGAGGATCATGCATGAGGGAGTTTATACAACTATTAAAAAAAGGGAATAAATCTGCGTTATTAGCAGCTATAGTTAATACTGTAATAGCTATTTTAAAAGGGATTGGTTTTGCGATGACAGGGAGTGTAGCTTTATTTGCTGAGATGATGCATAGTGCTGCCGATACTGCCAATCAGCTTTTCGTATTTACTGGTTCCGCTTTAAGTAAAAAGTCACCAACGGATCGATTTCCAAATGGATTTGGTAGACTTGTTAATTTAGTTCTACTAGGTGCTGTTTTAATAGTAGGAATTATGGCATATGAAACAATCGTTGAAGGGATACATCATATTATTAAACCAACTAACCCATCAGGGTTTATTGTTAGCCTAGTTATTTTAGGAATTTCAGTATTGCTTGAATCATTTGTACTTTATAAAGCTATGAAGGAAATTAGTCATGAACTGGGAATAAACACAAGTGGTTTTGGAGTGGTAACACAAGCAATTTCCAATTTTGGAAAAGCAAAACCGGCTACAAGATTAGTTTTCTTAGAGGATGCAGTAGCTACTCTTGGGGGATTATTAGCCATGATCGCAGTAACTGTTGCTCACTATTCACCATTTCATGAAGCGGAAGGAATTGCTTCTGTAATCATCGGTATAATGATGTTCACTGTAGTTGGAAAGGTTTTTCTTGATAATGCTGCCGGAGTTATTGGAGAAGCTGACGAAGAAATGGAAAACAAAATTGGTGAGATTGTTATGAATGATCCAGATGTAAAGGATATTCAAGCTCTCACTGTTTTGAAAGAAGGCGAAGATTTACATGTTGAATTAGAAATTGAACTTGATCCTAGTTTAACAGTAGCTGAGGCTGATGATATCAAAGATCGATTAGAAGAAAAAATTATGAATGAAAAAGGCGTAACTGATGTAATCATCGAATTGGATGAGGACGATGGTGTTCAGAATTGGGCTGAAGATAAAAATGAAGCAGAGTTAGTTGAAAAAAAGTAGACTTTGATAGCCTTTTTAATATTACTAGATAATGTAATTAAAGGAATCATTTTTTAAGAAATACGTTTGGGTTACATACATAAACAGTTTGCTATTAAAGTTATACTTATTGTAGTGATTTTGAATAAAAAGGTATTTCATGCAATTAAGAGAAATATGTACTGAAAATAAAAAATATCTAAAGCAAGACTTTCTAAATTAATAACTATTAGGAGGCAATATGAAACTAGGTGCATTCTCTGTCAGTTTAACTGTTAAAGACATTAACAAGTCAAAATCATTTTATGAAAATCTAGGATTTCAAGTCTTAGGTGGTGATATTACCCAAAATTGGCTCATTCTGAAAAATGAAAATTGTATAATTGGTTTATTCCAAGGAATGTTTGAAAAGAACATGCTAACTTTTAATCCAGGATGGAATGAAAATGGAAGAAATCTTGATGAGTTTACTGATATTCGAGACCTTCAAAAGCAACTTAAAGCAACTGGTATTAATTTTCAATCCGAAGCGGATGAGTCAAGTGAAGGACCAGCAAGTTTCATAATTGTAGATCCAGATGGTAATCCGGTTCTTGTAGATCAACATAGATAATTAGTTAGATAAATTAAATTTCAAAGTTATTGATCATTGGAGCCGAGAAATCGGCTCCTATTTAACTATTAACAGTAATTTAATTAGAGAAGGTAATATAAGGGCTAATAGTAGAATGATTTGTTTTAATCTATTACACAATTGTAATTACATTCTCGAATTAGAGAATGTAAACTTAAAATAAAAAGGAGATAAAGAATGACAGAAATTTGGGAAGAAAGTTTTATAGAAAATCAAATGATGTGGGGTTTTGAACCTTCAGACTTAGCAATTTTGACAAAGGACTTTTTCCTTGAAAAGAAAGTGAAGGATATATTAGTACCTGGTTTTGGATATGGTAGAAACGCTAAGGTTTTTATGGAGAAAGGAATAAATGTAACAGGTATTGAGATTTCAAAAACAGCTATCGATATAGCTAGAGATAATGGGCTTGATGTAAATATTTTTCATGGTTCAGTAACTGATATGCCTTTTGAAGATAAGCTTTATGATGGGATATTTTGTTATGCACTTATTCACTTATTGAATAAAAGTGAGAGAGAGAAGTTTACTAAGGATTGCTACAATCAGTTGAAGCCAAACGGGTATATGATATTTACGACAATTTCAAAAGATGCTCCGATGTTTGGAAAGGGCACGAAACTTGATGAGGATTATTACGAGATCATGGAAGGGATCAAAATGTTTTTTTATGATGCTGACTCGATCAAACAAGAATTTGGAAAGTATGGCCTGATAGAGTTTTCGGAAATTTTAGAGCCTCATAAGAATATGGAAAATAAACCTCCATTTAAATTTATGATGGTAAAATGTCAAAAAGTAATGTAGTAGTAAAAAGAAAAAACCACATAAAGTGGTTTTTTAATCGCGCATTGCTCCTGCTTCTCGAGAAGTCATTGCTCCTTGTCCTTGGCTAACGTCATTTTGAATTTCTTGTTTTACTTTTTGTGGATCGGTCCCTGAAACCTTTGGTGTCATATTAGAACCGAAATTTTCATTACCTTTTTGATTCTGTGGCATAAAAACCCTCCTTAATTTTATTAAGTACAAGCATATTATTTACAAATTGCCTTAGTATATACCGAGGATTGAGCAAAAACAGAAGTAGATGAAATGATGTTTATATTTATAATTGGCAAATAATTTCAGTTTATATAATATACTTTATGCAAATGGAACCATCTACCAAGGGAGGAAAATGGACTTGTTTATTTTAGCGGATCATCAATTTGTTATGATAGTAGTCTTAATGGTAGTATTTCTTCTGGCGCTTGCTAAAAATAAAAAAATGATTGCTCTGTTTATCTCATTTTCATTCTTAGTTATAGGTACAATCATGTTTTTTTCAGGATTTGGCACAATCAGAGGCTTTGAAGGAATGGCTGTAACATTAGCTGGAATATTATATGTAGTAGTAGGGTTAGTATCAATATTAATTATTTGCTTTGCAATTTATTTTCGTTCTAAAAGTGAATCAAACTCAATTGATAAATTTTAATACATATAGTTTTAAAATGATAGGCTACGATGGTAGTCTATTTTTTATTGTACAAAATTGCAGTGTAGTAAATGAAGGAGTAGTAATTTTTATAAACTACCAAATGTATGAAAAGACATCAATGAAACAAAGCAACAAAATACAAGATTAATTTAATTGTTTGTATTATGATAGCTTCTCAAAACATACACTTTTATTATACTGATTATCTTTCTACTTTAGGGGATGGTGAAATGAAATTCGAGATGCAAAAAGCAAATATGTTAGCTGAAAGTATAAATGGCTTTATAAAATTTATACAAAATAGTCATGAAACTAGTAAAAACAACTTTATTAAAAATACTGATAAAATATATCAAATAAAACTTCTAATAGAGGAATTTAGGTTTCAAGTATTAGCAGATGAAATGATCAGAATTAATCGGTTTACTTGGGATGAAAAGTACACTTATTTATTAGTAGACAATTTTGTAAAAGGGATCGATATAATTAGTGAATACATAGAACGAAACTATAATGAACTATATATTTTTACGGCAAGAGTATATACATTAAAGAATCTGAGTACATCATTTAGTAGAAAAGTATAATCGTCCCAGCAGGCTGCAATAAATTGGCAGTCTTTTCTTATTCTAGTAAACCTAGTTAGGCTCTAATAAATAATCTATTCAAGTTTGTTTGACAAAGATAAAATGATCACCAGAATTCCAACAGTGTAGATGATCAGCACGGTATCCGCGGAGCCACAACTCACCGTTAATCTGTCTAAGATAAAAGCCTTTTGGAAAATCGTCATCTTTAGTAAGTGCTTCGGATGCTATTGTAATCGAACCTGATGGAGCTTGATGTCGCTGGTCAGGATTTCCCAAATAACCTTCTGGCTGATCAAGATATTCGAGTCTTAAGTATGGTCCCAGCTCATGTGGACACAAACTCAAACCAAGTTCGCTTGCTCTATTAAAAATCTGAGCAGTCGTGGCACCTTCCAAAAAGCCAAGGTCGCTAACGGTTAGTTCTACGGTTTCAAGGAGGTACTTTGTTTCAGAAGTCGTAAACTTTTCATTAGCCAATAACAGTCCTCCATACTCATTTAGCAAGATAGAATTTTCTTGTAATTTCATCATTAGTTGTGGTTTCGTAAGTCCTCCAACTTCTACTGTTCTTGTGATAATTGAGCAATTAGGATATATTTTCTGATTATCAAAACTCATTCGAATTCACTCCTATCAACTTTTTTATAAAGTCATAAAAAACGATTTAATGGACTGACATTTAATATTCTATAATGTCATATGGATTTCCTTGTTCCTGCAATGTTCAAAATGGACAATCAGTCGATCAAGGTTTAGGTAGACTAATTTCTGTTTTGTAAACATATACCGAATAGTACATTCTTACTTAAAACCCAGTACAAAAATGATTCCAATAAATATTAAATAACCTTAACCCATTTGAATATAG
>NZ_JBALMS010000063.1:0-54019 GCF_036962205.1 Bacillus sp. JJ664
TTTAGTTTTCAAAGTTCATTTTGTGCCACTCATTGGCGACTTCTATATAATATCAAAGGTATCGCTAATGGTCAAGATGTTTTTATAAAATAATTTTAAAAAAAATACGTTATTTTCTATTTTAGTCAAAACTCCTTATTTTATAAGGGTTTCCACTAAAATATTAGATAAAAACAACGCACTTTTTTCATTTCAATATTTTATTACTTATAATAATATCTACTATAAGATTTGTTCTATAAATACTTTTCTCTCTTTAGATAGGTCAATTACTCGGTCGCTACTTTCTTCTTTCACAACCGGTCTTGTTATTTCGTTAAGTGATTGATATACAATTTGCCCAATTATTCCATTAGATAATAATACTTTATCTCCTAATTGATAATTGATAACAATTTGATTAATAGAATCAATAACAGTTGGATGAAATTTACCGAAGCATTCTTTATTTAAATGTTCAATAATTTGAAAATCATTTAAATCCTCATTAGAAAATAAAACTTTATTAAAGAAATAGGCGCTTGCACCAAGTATTGAAGCATATTCGTTAATATGAGTTGCTTTTAACTTTAATGGATATCCACTTCCATCTAATCTTTCTTCATGCTGAAGTATAGCTATTTTCATTGGATCTCGTAAGAATTGCACCTTTTCTACAATACGATAACTATGCATTGGATGGTTTTTATAATCTGCACTATTTTCTAATTGCTGAATGCTTTTGAAATGATATTTAGCATAACCGGCATTACAAAGAGCTGCAGATACTCCCACTTGAATAATATCACCTTTTGAATAGTTAAGTTTTTGTGCAATAAGCGTAGAAAGAAGTGTACATAGTAAACTGTGATGAACGATCTTATCTTTATCATCTTTTAAAGTAACACTAGGCCTTGGTATTTTCTTAATCGTCGTATTTTCAATATAGTCGATTAATGGGATTAAGATCTTTCTAAATTCTACTATATTTAGAGGCCCCCCAGATTCCCAACTAACAAAGTGAGTACGATACAATTTCATAGCTTCTTGATAAATACTTATAAATTCTAATGAAGTATTATCAGTTTTTGACTCTGAAACACTCGATTCATTCTTTTGTGCAATATCAACTTCAATATCATGAATTAGAAAAGCTCGGATTAATTCAATATCGAAAGTTGTTAATTGTTTTCCCACGTCAACTATAGGAGTTTCTGTATTTGCTAGAACTGGTTTACTTATAATCCAGCCTTCTCTTAACATTTCCGTACGCACTTTCATTAGTTATCCCCCGTATTATCAGTTTAAAAAAGAGAGAACAAATAAATCTGTTCTCTCTTTATCTTGTCATAGGATCAACTTAAAGCATTATTCTTCTGTTGTTTCGATCTCGTCTGCTTCTTCAAGTGTAGAAGGATCTTCTTCATCCTCTTTAGCTGCAATGGCTACTGTAGCAACATGACCTTCTTGATCTAATTTGATTAGTTTTACCCCTTGAGTAACTCGTCCAAGTCGAGAGATTTGCCCAATTGGCATACGAATGATGACACCAGATTCAGTAATCAACATTAAATCTTCTTCATCACTTACGCATTTTAGAGATATCATCTTTCCGTTCTTCTCTGTAACGTTAAGTGTTTTTAGACCTTTACCGCCACGACTTTGAATACGATATTCTTCTTGAGAAGTTCGTTTACCATAACCAAGTTCAGTAACAACTAGAATATCTAATTCTTCCTCAACTACTTCCATCCCTACTACATAATCATCGTCAGAAAGTGTAATTGCTTTAACACCTGTAGCTGTTCTTCCCATCGATCTTACATCTTCCTCGTTAAATCGAATCATCATACCTTTAGAAGTTCCGACAACAATATCCTTTGTTCCATCTGTTAAACGGACTGAAATTACATCATCGTCTTCTCTTAGATTGATAGCGATTAAACCGTTAGTACGGATATTTGCAAACGCCGATAATGGAACACGTTTAGAAATACCTAGCTTCGTTGTAAAGAATAGATACCAGTTATCTAAAAACTCACTTACTGGGATGATTGCATTAATACTCTCACCCTTATCAATTTCTAGTAAGTTTACAATCGGAAGTCCTTTAGCTGTACGACTATATTCAGGGATTTCGTAACCTTTAGAACGGTATACTTTCCCTTTGTTTGTAAAGAATAATATCGTATCATGCGTAGAAGTAGTTAGTAAGTGTTCTAGGAAATCATCATCATTCGTGCCCATACCTTGAATCCCTCTGCCACCTCTACGTTGAGAACGATAAGTAGAAATAGGTAAACGTTTGATATACCCATTATGAGTTAAGCTAACAATGATATTTTCTACTGGAATTAAATCTTCATCTTCAATCATTTCAACTCCACCAGGAACAATTGCAGTTCTTCGTTTATCGTTGTATTGATCTTTTAATTGCGTTAACTCTTCACGGATGATTTCAAGTACTCTCTCTTCATCTGCAAGAATAGCTTTTAATTCTGCAATTAATTTAATTAATTCTTGATATTCTTCTTCGATTTTTTCACGTTCTAATCCAGTTAAACGTTGTAATCTCATATCTAAGATTGCTTGAGCTTGTCTTTCCGATAAAGAGAATGTTTCCATTAAACCATTTTTAGCAATTTCTCCTGTTTGAGAAGCTCTAATTAAACTAATTACTGCATCTAAATGATCTAAAGCTACTTTTAAGCCTTCTAAAATATGTGCACGAGCTTCAGCTTTTTCTAATTCAAATTTAGTTCTTCGTTTAATAACTACAATTTGATGATCTAAGTAATGCTTTAAGCAGCTTTTTAAAGATAAAACCTTTGGTTCACCGTTAACTAGTGCTAAAAGATTTATACCAAAACTAGTTTGAATAGCAGTTTGTTTATATAAATTATTTAATAAAACATTGGCATTTGCATCTCTTCTTACTTCAATGACAATTCGCATACCATTTCTGTCAGATTCATCACGAAGATCTGTAATACCTTCAATTTTTTTATCGCGTACTAACTCAGCAATTCGTTCAACTAATTTTGCCTTATTTACTTGATATGGTAATTCAGTAACGATAATTGTTTGTCTTCCGTTAGCTTTTTCTTCAATCTCAACTTTACCCCTGATAATAATAGATCCTTTACCAGTTTCATAAGCTTTACGAATCCCAGATTTCCCTAGAATCATTCCCGCCGTAGGAAAGTCCGGTCCTTGAACATATTCCATAAGGTCTTGAGTAGTAAGTTCAGGATCTTTACTTAAAGCAAGAACACCATCGATTATTTCACCTAATTGGTGTGGTGGAATATTAGTCGCCATACCAACCGCTATACCTGTAGCACCATTAACAAGTAAATTAGGAAAACGAGCTGGTAATACAATTGGTTCTCTTTCGGAACCATCATAGTTATCTTGAAAGTCTATTGTATTTTTATTAATATCACGAATTAGTTCCATTGATATTTTAGACATTCTAGCTTCTGTGTAACGCATTGCCGCTGCTGCGTCTCCATCTACTGAACCAAAATTACCATGGCCATCTACTAACATATAACGGAAGTTAAAATCTTGAGCCATTCGAACCATCGTTTCGTAAACTGCCGAGTCACCATGAGGGTGATACTTACCAATTACTTCACCAACGATACGAGCTGATTTTTTATAAGCTTTTTCTGCTGTCATGCCTAAGTCATTCATTGCGTACAAAATTCTTCGATGTACAGGCTTCAAACCGTCACGTACATCTGGTAATGCACGCGAGACAATTACACTCATTGCATAATCTAGGAAGGAATTACGCATCTCATTACTTATATTGATTTCTTTGATTTGTTGATTTTCGTTCAACATTGGCACCTCCCTTTATTTTACGTTTCTATGTAGGAAAAGGAGCATACTAGCTCCTTTCATATTTACTTATTAAATATCTAAATTCTTAACATATCTAGCGTTATCTTGAATGAAGTTACGTCTTGGTTCTACTTTTTCACCCATTAATGTTTCAAACGTTTCATCTGCCTCGATTGCGTCCTGAAGATTTACTTGAAGTAAAGTTCTAGTTTCAGGATTCATTGTTGTTTCCCATAACTGCTCAGGGTTCATCTCTCCTAAACCTTTATAACGTTGGATAACTGGCTTTGGAACCGCAGATATATTCGAAAGTATTTCTTCCATGTCTCGATCATTGTAGGCATATTGTATTTTCTTACCTTGTTGAATTTTATATAAAGGCGGTTGAGCAATATATATATATCCACTCTCTATTATTTGACGCATATATCGGTACAAGAACGTTAACAATAAAGTACGGATATGAGCCCCATCAACATCGGCATCCGTCATCAATATAATTTTGTGGTAACGTGCTTTTTCAATATCAAAGTCTTCGCCGATTCCAGTACCAAATGCAGTAATCATTGAACGTACTTCATTATTAGATAAAATTTTATCTAGACGTGCTTTTTCTACGTTAATGATTTTTCCTCGTAATGGTAAGATAGCTTGGAAATGTCGATCTCGTCCTTGTTTAGCACTTCCGCCGGCAGAGTCACCCTCTACAATATAAATTTCGCTTATTGAAGAGTCTTTTGATGAACAATCTGCTAATTTCCCAGGCAAACTTGATACTTCAAGCGCACTTTTTCTTCTTGTTAATTCACGTGCTTTCTTAGCCGCCATACGTGCTCTAGCAGCCATTAAACCTTTTTCTACTATTTTTCGAGCCTCGGTAGGATTTTCTAATAAGAATTTATCTAACTTCTCACCAAAAACTTGCTCAGTGATCGTACGAACTTCACTATTACCTAGCTTTGTTTTTGTTTGTCCTTCAAATTGAGGATCTGGATGTTTAATAGATACGATTGCAGTTAAACCTTCACGTACATCTTCACCAGATAAATTACTATCTTGTTCTTTAATTAATCCATTTTTACGACCGTAATCATTTATTACTCTTGTTAAGGCAGTTTTAAATCCAACTTCATGTGTACCGCCTTCATGAGTATTAATATTATTCGTAAATGAGTAAATATTACTTGTATAGCTCTCGTTATATTGAAGAGCAATCTCAACAGTTATTCCATCTTTTTCACCAATTACAAAAATCGGCTCTTCATGGATGACTTCTTTTGAACGATTTAAATGCTCAACATAAGATTTAATACCACCTTCATAGTGGTACTCTTTCTTTTGTTTGTTCTCTCTACGGTCTTCAATTGTTAAACGCAGACCTCTATTTAAAAAGGCTAGTTCTCTTAAACGATTTGCTAGCGTATCAAATTCATAAATTATTGTTTCAGTAAAGATTTCCGTGTCTGGTTTAAAGTGTGTAATAGTACCTGTAATGTCTGTTTCACCAACAATACTCATATCAGCTACTGGAACACCTTTAGCAAACTGCTGATAATAAATATTTCCATCACGATGAACATGAACTTCTAACAGTGTAGAAAGGGCGTTAACTACAGAAGCACCAACACCGTGTAAACCACCAGATACTTTATAACCGCCACCACCGAATTTACCACCAGCGTGTAGTACGGTCATAATAACTTCTAGAGCAGGTCTACCCATTTTTTCATGTATACCTACCGGAATTCCACGACCATTATCTTTAACTGTAATGCTATTATCATCTTCAATGATGACGTTAATTTCATCACAATAACCTGCTAAAGCTTCATCTATACTATTGTCTACAATTTCCCATACTAAGTGATGTAAACCTTTTCCACTTGTAGATCCGATATACATACCTGGTCTTTTACGAACGGCTTCTAAGCCTTCTAGAACTTGTATTTGATTTTCATCATAATTATGTTCTTGCATTTTCTGATCCATTGTCATGAACACTCACCTACTTTTCTTATTTTACATAAAAGAATTAACAAATTTCAGCTATGCTTTCTAGGCGGCGTAGTAGAAATTTCTAAATAAAAATGTCGTAAAATTTACTTAATCAGCATTACTAATAATTGTTCCATGTGAAACATTTATAATGTTCGCTTGCTTTATCGTTTCATGTTGAATGCCGTCGACACTTGTAGTAGTTACAAAAGTTTGCACTTTATTTTGAATAGCATTTAATAAATGAGTTTGACGATAATCGTCTAATTCTGAAAGAACATCATCAAGTAGAAGGATAGGATATTCGCCTACTTCCTCTTTTATGAGTTCGATCTCCGCTAGCTTTAATGAAAGAGCAGTCGTCCGCTGTTGACCTTGTGAACCAAAAGTTTGGACGTTTTTGTCGTTTACCATAAAAACTAAATCATCTCGATGTGGACCAAGCAGCGTAGTACCTCTAGATACCTCACGCTCTTTTTCAGCTTCAAATTGTTTTATGTACTCTTCTTCCATTTTCGTCAAATCTGTTAAATCTGATACATTGATGCTTGGTTTATATATAATTTCTAGTTTTTCAGTCTCTCTAGAAATCTGACTATGAATTGGCGACGCCCAATCTTGTAATAATTTGATAAAAGAAATTCGCTTTTCTACTATTTTCACTGCGTGTTTTACTAATTGAGCAGTAAGTACTTCTAGTATTAAATAGTTTCGATCCCGACTCGTTTGTAAGGTTCTAAGAAGTGAATTTCGTTGTTGGAGGATTCGTTGATATTGACTTAATTCATGTAGGTAAACAGGCGATACTTGTCCTAATTCCATATCAAGAAATTTACGACGCACTTGTGGACTACCTTTTACTAAGAATAGATCTTCTGGTGCGAACATAACGACATTCATTACGCCAATATATTGACTCAACCTCATCTGTTCAAGATGATTTAGCTTCGCTTTCTTACCTTTCTTTGAGAGGATTAGTTGTAGTGATACATGTTGATTTTTCTTTTGTAACGTACCTTTAATTGTACCATACTCTTCATCCCAACGTATCATTTCTTTATCATTGCTCGTGCGATGTGACTTTGTTAAAGCTAGCACATAGATAGATTCCATTAAATTAGTTTTACCTTGTGCATTTTCACCAATAATAACATTCACGTTATTCTGGAAATTTAATTGAAGATCCTCATAGTTGCGATATTGTTTTAATTGTAAATCTTTAATATACAATGGGATTCCCCCAGAAGTTATGAAGTAATAATATACGTACCAATTCCTGTGATAGAAATAGTGTCATTTACAACTAATTTTTTCCCTCTTCTATTTTCAGGCTCATTATTTACAAAAATCTCGTGTTCAGATAAAAACCATTTTGCCATTCCGCCTGTATCTATTACACCCGCTAATTTTAAAAATTGACCTAAAGTAATATAATCGGTATTTATTTTAACTTTTTCATTTTTCATTTTTCATCACCCTCAAATATCCATTTCTTAATTGTACTAAACTTCTAATAGAAAAAAAATAGGAATCCCATATTTTCTCTTGTATGAGTAAAAAAGACTGACCCAAGTTGTACTTTGCACTCTCCAAAAAATCATTTAGTAGATAATTTATTAAAATCATTCTACAAAACAAGTGGAGGTTGCTAGTACATTCTTTAGGTCAGCCCCTTTTAGTAGAATTTACTAACTAGTATGTGCGAACAGGTAAAATTAATTGCAATGTTCTTGAATCATTAGCTGTACGGATTAAAAATGGTCTCATTGCGCCTGTAAACTGAATATAAATTTCAGGACTTTCAATGGCCTTTAATGCATCCATTACATATTTCGCACTAAATGATATTTTTAACTCTTCACCTTTTATATCCTCACAAGCAATCTCATCAACTACTTTTCCGATTTCTGGAGAATAAGAAGAAATATTTACAACTGAATTACCTTTTGTTTCTAAGTGTACAACATTATTTCTACCTTCTCTTGCAAGTAGAGAAGCACGATCAATCGCTTGTAAAAACTCTTTTGTCATTACAGTTAGTTCAGTTTTACTTTCACTTGGAATCAATTTTGAAGTATCAGGATAATTGCCTTCAAGTAATCGCGTAAAGAATAAAATATGCTTTGTTTTAAATAGTGCTTGATGTTCTGTTAATACGATATCAACTTTTTCATTGCTATCATCAAGAATTTTACTTAATTCATTTAAACTTTTACCTGGGATTACGACACTGGCTTTAAACTCACTTGATAAAGCATTATTGTCAATTTTAGCTTGTCTTAAAGCTAAGCGGTGACTGTCAGTTGCAATACAAGTCAGCTCACCATTTTCTATCTTCCAATTTACACCCGTTAAAATTGGTCTTGTTTCAGATGTGGACACTGCGAATACAGTTTGACGGATCATAAATTTAAGTAGATCTGCAGAAATAGAAATCGTTTCATGTTCTTCAATTTGAGGAAGTAATGGATACTCTTCTGCATCAAAGCCATTTAAACTAAATTCTGTTTTTCCTGCTCTTATTGTTGTTACGTAATGACTGTCTGATTCTAATTCTACAAAATCAGCAGGTAATTTTTTTACAATATCACTAAAATATCTAGCATTAAGTACGATACTTCCCGGTTGCTTTACATCTACTAATTGTTGGTCGTCTACAATCGTTGGTAAATAAGATTCAATAGAAATATCTGAATCACTACCTGTTAAAGTAAGTCCTTCATTTGTAACAACTAATTTTATACCCGTTAAGATCGGAATTGTTGTTCTAGATGAAACAGCTCTCATTACATCTTGTACAGCTTTAACAAGATGATCTTTTTGTACTGTAAATTTCATTTTTTGTACTCCTTATATATTTTATAAAATAATATAGTAATAGTAGTAGGGCCTGTTAATTTGTGGATAACCCTAATTTAGTAAAGAAAAATAAGTCTATCAACATGTGGATAGACTGTGTAAAAAAACTAGAAAGTTATGCACAGTTACAAGTATCTACTGATTTAATTTTTCATTAATCTCTTTAATTTGAGATTGAAGTTGTGAGTCAGTTTCAACCAATCTTGATATCTTTTCGTGTGCATGAATAACTGTTGTATGATCTCTACCACCAAACTCTTCTCCAATTTTAGGTAAAGAATGGTCTGTAAGCTCTCTCGAGAGATACATTGCTACCTGCCTAGGAAATGCCACTGACTTAGTACGCTTCTTTGCTTTAAAGTCCTCTAATTTAATACTAAAAAACTCTCCAACTGTACGCTGGATATCAAGTATTGATAATGTTTTAGGTCTTGAAGCAGTGATTAAATTCTTTAAAGCCTCTGCAGCAACACTAGCATTAATATCTTTATTAATTAATGAAGAATAGGCTACAACGCGTATTAAAGCACCTTCTAATTCTCGTATATTCGTATCAATTTGATTTGCAATATATAACATGACTTCATTTGGTATATCTAAACCTTCTGCTTTTGCCTTCTTACGTAATATGGCGATCCTTGTCTCTAAGTCAGGAGGTGTAATATCTGTTATTAAGCCCCATTCAAATCGTGAGCGAAGACGATCTTCTAGTGTAGGAATTTCTTTAGGTGGTCGGTCACTTGAAATGACAATTTGCTTACTTTCTTCATGTAGAGTATTAAAAGTATGGAAAAATTCTTCTTGTGTTTGTTCTTTTCCCGCTAAAAATTGAATATCATCAATAAGTAGTACGTCTACATTGCGGTATTTATTTCTAAATTCAATTGCTTTGTTATCACGAATTGAGTTAATAAATTCATTCGTAAATTTTTCCGATGATAGATAAACTACCTTTGCATTTGGATTATGTTCAAGTACATAGTGTCCAATCGCATGCATTAAGTGGGTTTTACCTAGTCCTACTCCCCCATAAATAAATAAAGGGTTATATGCTTTTGCAGGCGCTTCAGCAACAGCTAATGAAGCCGCGTGAGCAAAACGATTTCCAGATCCGATTACAAATGTATCAAAAGTATATTTTGGATTTAACATACTTTGTCCGAATTCAACTGGTTCATCATATTTAACCTTTTCTTTTACAGCAGGAATATTCATTTCTATTTCTTCAATATGGTTTTGAGGAAGGATGAACTTAATTTCTAATTCTGCTCCAGTAATTTCTAAAACCGTATCCATGATTAAAGAAGAATACTTTGATTCTAGCCAATCACGTGCAAACTCATTAGGTGCAATAATGGTTAAAGTATCATTTTTTAATGAGAATGCTTTTGTTGATTTGAGCCATGTTTCGAAGCTTGGCTTGCTTATCTTTTTCTCTATTTCTGATAGAACCCTGGACCAAAGATCCCCTATATTCTCCAAAGAATAATCCCTCCTTTTATGACGTGTATAAGTTTTGTACAAGCGCTATATTCAAACTGTAATTTTTATACATTTTGTTGTATATGCCTTAATTCAATTATCTGCAAAATTCCACTTTATTTGACAGTATTCACCTATGTGGATAACTGTAAATAAGCATAAGTGTAAAACCTGTCCACAAGTTATTAACAGTTGTGGACAATTAAATATTAAAATAGACTTGTCCATAAGAGGAAAACAAATTAATGATATCAAAAAACTTTAGGTATTTCAATGAGTAGTTCATGTTATCCACATGCTAATCCACTTGTTTAAGAAAATTGTCCACAGAAAAGTAGCTTGTGCAAAACTTGTCAATAAGTGTTGTGAGTAAAAATTTTGTTGATAAATCTTATCCACAGCGTATTTAACAATTATATGTAAAGGTGATGTAATTAATTTTTGGCTATTTTTTTATACATATAAATTTAGGAGAAAAAAATCTTTCGACACCCTCGTTTTAAGATGATTATTTTGTTTATAAATGAGCGGAGGGGAAAAGATATAAGTAAAAGTTTTTTCTTTATATATGAAATCTGTTTCTCAACAATTAATGAAGAAGTTAATTGGAGATAAAAAGTCAGTGCTCCTTAACAGAAACGATAAGTTTTTTTAGTACTTACTATAAAGAAAGAAAATTTTTAAACATGAAAACGTATGGGATCAGTCATTCTTTTATAAATAATTGTAAAAAATAAAGATGATTTAATATCCTACATTGACATATTGGCCACTTATTCTTTATAATTTATAGGACTGTCTATTACAGTAATTCCTCAGGGAGGTGTCATATAATGAAAAGAACATTTCAACCAAACAAACGTAAACGCAGTAAAGTACATGGTTTCCGTAGCCGTATGAGCACTGCCAATGGACGTAAAGTTCTAGCTGCTCGTCGTCGTAAAGGTAGAAAAGTATTATCTGCGTAGGCCACTGACAACAGTGGTCTTTTTCGCTAATTAGAAGGCCTTTTTTGCTTTAAATGTCACAATTTGTAAGTAAAAAAGGCCTCATTTTTTATGAAAATATTGGTATGATAATTGAAGGAATCTTTAGAGGTGTCAGTAAATCATGAACAAGAAAAACAGAATAAAAAAGAACGAAGATTTTAGTCGCGTTTTTCGAGAGGGTACATCTACTGCGAACCGACAATTCGTAATCTATACATTAAGGAAAGAAGATCAGCAGCAATATCGAATCGGATTATCTGTCAGTAAGAAGTTAGGTAATGCTGTAGTAAGAAATCATATAAAGCGCTACATTAGACAAGCACTTCATGAACTTAGCGATGATCTTCAAATAGAAATGGATTATGTAGTGATCGCTAGAAAACCATGTACTGAACTACCTTTTAATGAATTTAAAAAAAGTTTAATTCACGTATTAAAAAGGGCGGAAGCGCTGAAAATTCGTGATTCAAAACATAAAACAGATAAAAAACAAATTAAGTAATTACATATTTAAGTGTAACAACTTAAAGGAGGAACTAGTTTGAAGACTAAGAAGTATCAAATGCTAGTTGCAATTCTTTTCTTAGTAGTAGTGTTGGCTGGATGTTCACAAACAAACCAAGCGATCACACCTGAAAGTACTGGGATTTGGAATCAGTATTTCGTTTATCCATTATCTTGGCTAATTACAACGGTAGCTAATATTTTCGGTGGTAGCTATGGTATGGCAATTATTACCGTTACAATTTTAATTCGTTTAGCATTATTACCGTTAATGATCAAACAAATTAGAAGTACGAAAGCGATGCAAGCAATTCAACCTGAAATGTTAAAGCTTAAAGAAAAATATTCTTCTAAAGATCAAAAAACAGTTCAAAAATTAAATGAAGAAACAATGAAATTATACCAACAACATGGAGTTAACCCATTATCTGGTTGTTTACCAATCTTCATTCAAATGCCGATCCTGATTGCTTTCTATCATGCAATTATGAGAACAATGGAAATTAAAGCACATGATTTCTTATGGTTCCAATTAGGTCACCCGGATCCAATCTATGCATTACCGATTATTGCTGGGATCACTACATTTATCCAACAAAAAGTATCAATGAATACTAGTACAATGGCTGGTCCTGCGGCACAACAAATGAAAATCATGCTTTATGTTATGCCAATCATGATCTTAGTATTTGCAATTAACTTACCTTCAGCATTAGCGCTATATTGGGTAGTGGGTAATACATTTATGATCGTTCAAACATTACTTGTAAATAGAACTGGTAATACACCAGATCAAAAAAACAATGTAGGAGGGGCTAGTAAGTGAGAGAAGTAACTGCTACTGGTCAAACAATCGAACAAGCAGTTCAAAATGCACTTCAGCAACTTAGTTCAACAAAAGAAGAAGTAGAAATTGAAGTATTAGAAGATGGGAAAAAAGGATTTTTGGGATTTGGTTCAAAGCCAGCCAAAGTTTTAGTTATAAAAAAGAAAACTTTAGTAGAAAAAGCTTATGACTATATTTCAAATATCGTTACATGTTTAGATGAAACAGCCCAAATTGATTTCGATTTTCAAGATAAAAAAGAGCCATCTCTTTTATTTACAATAAAAGGTGAAAAAGTAGCTCTTATTATCGGAAAAAGAGGTAATACTTTAAATGCACTTCAGTTTTTAGTACAAACTTATGTAAATCGCCATTCAAAGCAATTAATTCATGTTGTAGTTGATGCTGAGAATTATCGTTTAAAACGTAAAGAATCACTAGAAATATTAGCCAAAAAAGCTGCACAGACAGTTTTAAAAACAAGGAAGGCTGTTTCGTTAGAGCCAATGCCTTCTTTTGAAAGAAAAATAATACATCACATACTAACAGACATGCCGAATATTTCTACTAAGTCAGTAGGTCAAGATCCATATCGTCAATTAGTTATTGATATCAAAAAACCAATTAAGGGCTAACCTTAGTTGGTTTTTTTGATGCTTGCTCTTTGGGCATTTAAGTTTACTTGTACTTTCGTAGGGTTATAATATAAAAACATTCAATTATAAAAATCTTTATGCTATGCTATAGGTTTAGAAGTAACATGTTATCAATTACATAACATGCTCTAGAGGTGATATTTTAATGGAATTTGATACAATTACAGCGATATCGACACCTAAAGGCGAAGGGGCAATTGCCATCGTACGATTAAGTGGGGATGAGGCTGTTCAAATAGCTAATAAACTGTTTAAAGAAAAAGATTTAAATATGGTAGATTCACATACAATTCATTACGGTCATTTAGTAGATCCTAGTACTGAAGCGATTGTCGAAGAGGTAATGGTTTCGGTGTTAAGAGCTCCTAAAACTTTTACTCGTGAGGATGTAGTAGAGATCAATTGTCATGGCGGAATCTATTCTGTTAATAAAGTGCTAGAATTAGTTCTTTCATCAGGTGCTAGACTTGCTGAACCTGGTGAATTTACGAAAAGGGCATTTTTAAATGGACGTATTGATTTATCACAGGCTGAAGCAGTGATGGATTTAATTCGTTCTAAAACAGATCGAGCGATGGCAATTGCTATGAATCAAGTCGAGGGTCGCTTGTCTAAGATGGTTAATGGACTACGACAAACACTCCTTGAAATTCTTGCTCATATTGAAGTGAATATTGATTATCCTGAATATGATGATGTTGAAGAGATGACGAATACAGTTCTAATTGAAAAAGCAAAAACAGTTCAGAACGAAATTCAAAGACTTCTTGAAACATCAAAGCAAGGAAAAATCTTACGTGAAGGATTATCTACGGTCATTATCGGTAGACCGAATGTTGGTAAGTCCTCTCTATTAAACACACTTGTGCAAGAAAGTAAGGCGATTGTTACTGATATTCCTGGTACAACAAGGGATGTAATTGAGGAATATGTGAATGTTAAGGGTGTTCCTCTCCGTTTGATTGATACAGCTGGTATTCGAGAAACGAAGGACGTTGTTGAAGCAATTGGGGTAGAACGTTCGAAAAAAGTATTAAACTTAGCTGATCTAGTATTGTTTGTTCTAAATAATAATGAGCAACTTACTGAAGAGGATCGTGTTTTATATAAACAAATGAGTGAAAAAGATGTTATCGTCATCATAAATAAAACAGATTTACCACAAAATCTTGATATTGAAGAAGTGAAGCAATTAGTTGGTAATGCTACAATTGTAACGACTTCTTTAAAAGAAGAACAAGGAATTGAAGATCTTGAGAAAGCGATAGCTGATTTGTATTTTGAAGGGCAAATTGAGGCGCAAGATTTAACATATTTATCAAACGCTAGACATATTGCATTATTAAAGCAAGCGGAATCGACAATCAATGATGCTACTGAAGCAATGAGAAATGGAATGCCGATTGATTTAGTGCAAATTGACCTAACAAGAGCGTGGGAATTATTAGGTGAAATTATTGGAGATACAGTACAGGAAAGTTTAATAAACCAATTGTTTTCTCAATTCTGTTTAGGAAAATAAAGGGTTAGGAGGAAGTTACATGAGTTTTGAAGCAGGCAATTATGATGTAATTGTTATTGGCGCTGGTCATGCTGGTTGTGAGGCAGGACTTGCAGCTGCTCGTATGGGTGCAAAAACATTAATGCTGACGATTAATTTAGATATGGTAGCATTTATGCCGTGTAACCCTTCAGTAGGTGGACCTGCTAAAGGGATTGTTGTACGTGAAATTGATGCACTTGGTGGGGAAATGGGTAGAAATATTGATAAAACTCATATCCAAATGAGAATGTTAAACACAGGGAAAGGCCCTGCAGTACGTGCTTTACGTGCTCAAGCGGATAAATTTGCTTATCAGCACGAATTGAAAAAAACGATTGAGAATACTGAAAACCTTACTTTAAAACAAGGATTAGTTGAAAGACTGATAATCGAAGACGGTGAATGTACAGGTGTTATTACACAAACAGGTGCTATTTATCGTTCTAAAACAGTTGTTATTACGACTGGTACTTTTTTACGTGGTGAAATTATAGTAGGTGAATTAAAATATTCTAGTGGACCTAATAACCAGCAACCAGCTATTAAGCTATCTGAGCATTTAGAGGAACTAGGTATTGAGCTTGTGCGTTTTAAAACAGGTACACCCCCTCGTGTAAATAGCCATAGTATTGATTATTCTAAAACTGAAATACAACCAGGTGATGACGTTCCACGTGCATTCTCATATGAGACAGAAGCAGTTGAAACAGATCAAATTCCTTGTTGGTTAACGTATACAAGTGAAAATACCCATCAAATTATTGATGATAACCTTCACCGTTCACCGATGTACTCTGGTATGATTAAAGGAACTGGACCACGTTACTGTCCATCTATTGAAGATAAAGTAGTTCGTTTTAACGATAAACCAAGACATCAAATCTTCTTAGAGCCTGAGGGAAGAAACACTCAGGAAGTCTATGTTCAAGGGCTTTCTACAAGCTTACCAGAGGATGTACAAGAGAAAATGCTTCGCTCAATTGCGGGGCTAGAAAATGTTCAAATGATGAGAACAGGATATGCAATTGAGTATGATGCGATTGTACCAACTCAATTATGGCCAACATTAGAAATTAAACATATTAAAAATCTTTATACAGCAGGTCAAATTAATGGTACTTCAGGATACGAAGAAGCTGCGGGCCAAGGACTAATCGCAGGAATTAATGCAGCTTGTCGTTCACTAAATAAAAAAGAACTGGTTTTAGATCGTTCTGAAGCATATATTGGTGTGCTAATCGATGATTTAGTAACGAAGGGTACAAATGAACCTTATCGTTTACTTACTTCTAGAGCGGAATACAGATTATTACTTCGCCATGATAATGCTGATTTAAGACTGACGAAAATAGGTCATGAGTTAGGCTTGATTTCTGATGACAGATTTGCAGATTTTGAACAAAAGAAAGCACAAATTGAAGAAGAAATTAGTCGTTTAAAATTAACTCAGTTAAGACCAACTGAGCAAGTTCAAGGTTTAATCGCAGATGTTGGTGGTAGTGAATTAAAGGATGGAATCAAAGCGGCTGACCTATTACGTCGACCAGAAATGAACTATGAACATATTCATGTCCTTTCCCCTTCTGAAAAGGAATTACATCCTGATGTAAAAGAACAGGTTGAAATCCAAATTAAGTATGAAGGTTATATTGAAAAATCATTAAATCAAGTAGAACGTATGAAAAGAATGGATTTAAAGAGAATCCCTGAAAATATTGATTATCAAGCAATTAATGGTATCGCTACAGAAGCTAGACAAAAACTTGAACAAGTACGTCCACTATCGGTTGGGCAAGCATCACGTATATCCGGAGTAAACCCAGCAGATATTTCAATTCTACTTGTTTATTTAGAACAAGGAAAAATTGCAAGAATATCGAACTAATATAGATAGGGGAATTACTAGTGAACAAAGAACAATTTATTGCTGCACTAAAAGAAAAAAACATTCATTTATCTGATTTTCAATTAAAACAATTTGATATATATTTTCACACGCTAGTTGAATGGAATAATAAAATGAATTTAACTGCAATTACAGAAGAAGAAGAAGTATATTTGAAACATTTTTATGATTCGATCAGTGCCTCATTCTACTTTGATTTTTCAACTGAGATGACATTATGTGATATTGGTGCTGGAGCAGGTTTTCCTTCTATTCCCATTAAAATATGTTTCCCATCTATCCGATTAACAATAGTAGACTCTCTACAAAAGAGAATTTCATTTTTAAATCATTTAGCTTCGGAATTAAAATTAGAAAATGTTGCTTTCCATCATGACCGTGCAGAAACATTCGCTAAAAAAGGCGGTATGAGAGAATCATTTGACGTTGTTACAGCACGAGCTGTTGCTAGAATGTCAGTACTAAGTGAATTATGTTTACCACTTGTTAAACCAAATGGACATTTTGTAGCCTTAAAGGGTGCTGCAGGTCAAGATGAGTTAGATAAAGCAGATTATGCAATCAAAACTCTTGGTGGCGAAGTAAAAGCGATCAATCATTTTGTTCTTCCTGGAGAAGATAGTGAACGAAATATTGTTATAGTAGAAAAGAAACGTAAAACGCCAAACAAGTACCCACGTAAGCCTGGTACTCCTGGTAAAGAACCATTAGAAAAATAATTTTATAAACTAACAAATGTTTCACGTGAAACATTTGTTAGAATTAATTTGTTGTGAACGAAATTCTAAAAGGGTGGGAATCACATTGAAAAGCACTTTATCCAAGTTATTTGGCTTGTCAGAAAAAGAAATAAGTGATGATGTCCAAGACTCAGTTTCAAGTAATGAAGTAATACGTCAAATTCCGGTGTCTGATATTGTTCCAAATCAGTACCAGCCAAGGACCTATTTTGATGATGAAAAAATAAAGGAATTGGCATTAACGATTAGAACGCATGGTATTATACAACCAATCGTTGTTAGAGAGATTCAGCCTAACTTTTATGAAATTATTGCTGGTGAACGCCGTTTTAGAGCGGTATCATCATTAGGTTGGGACACGATCCCTGCAATTGTAAAAACCTTTAATGATACTGAAACTGCATCTGTTGCACTTATTGAAAACTTGCAACGTGAAGAACTATCTCCATTTGAAGAAGCCGTTGCTTATCAAAAATTAATTGATTTACATAATCTTACGCAAGAGGCATTGGCTCAACGTTTAGGTAAGGGACAATCTACAGTTGCGAATAAGTTAAGGCTGTTAAAATTACCTGAAGAGATCCAACAAGCTCTGTTAGATAAGTCAATTACAGAGCGTCATGCTAGGGCGCTTATTCCTTTAAAACTACCACAACTTCAGGTTAGTCTATTACAAGAAATTGTAGAAAAACAATTGAATGTTAAGCAAACTGAAGATCGTGTAGTTGCTTTGCTTACCGAGAAGAAGCCCAAACCTCGCCCTAAAGTAAAAGCAATAAGCAAGGATATTAGAATTGCAATGAATACGATTCGTGAATCATTACAAATGGTGACGAAAACTGGTATGGATATTGATAGTTTGGAAGAAGAACATGATGATTACTATCAAATCACAATTAAAATTCCTAAAAAATAATGAGTAAATTCACCTCTTTTAAAGTGGTGAATTTTTTTTGTTCATTTTTAAATCTAAACACAATGATGATTGTATTCGTGATAGAATAGAAAATAAGAATTGTTTGTTGTGGAAGGAGTAGATTACGTAGTGGTTAAGGTAATCTCTATTGCAAATCAAAAAGGTGGTGTTGGTAAGACAACAACATCAGTTAATTTAAGTGCTTGTTTAGCACATTTAGGTAAAAAAGTATTATTAGTTGATATAGATCCTCAAGGTAATGCTACTAGTGGAATTGGTATTGAAAAAGCAGATGTAAATCAGTGTGTGTACAATGTATTAGTTGATGATGTCGAAGCAAAAAGTGTAATTATAAGCACCGCAATCCCTAATTTTGATATAATTCCAGCAACAATTCAACTTGCTGGAGCGGAAATCGAATTAGTCCCTACTATCTCTAGAGAAGTGCGTTTAAAACGTGCATTAGATACTGTAAAAGGAAACTATGATTATATATTAATAGATTGTCCTCCATCTCTAGGCTTATTAACACTAAATTCACTGACAGCTTCTGACTCAATTATTATTCCAGTACAATGTGAGTACTATGCTTTAGAAGGATTAAGTCAATTATTAAGTACTGTACGATTAGTACAAAAACATTTAAATAAGAATTTAGCAATAGAAGGTGTATTGCTTACGATGTTGGATGCTCGTACAAATTTAGGTATCCAAGTCATTGAAGAAGTGAAAAAATATTTTCAAGATAGAGTTTATAAATCAATTATTCCAAGAAATGTACGTTTAAGTGAAGCGCCAAGTCATGGCAAGCCGATCATTACATATGATCCAAAGTCTAGAGGTGCAGAAGTATATCTCGAACTAGCAAAGGAAGTGATTGATAATGGCTAAAGGTTTAGGCAAAGGCATCGGAGCATTTTTTCAAGATATCGATAATCAAAATGAAGAAATCGTTCAAGAAATATCATTAAAAGAACTTAGACCAAATCCTTACCAACCTCGAAAAATATTTGATGAAAATGCAATGCAAGAATTAACGCAATCTGTCTTAGAACATGGGATTTTGCAACCTATTATTGCTAGAAAAAGTATTAAAGGTTATCAAATCGTTGCTGGTGAAAGACGTTATCGTGCCGCGAAAAGCGCTGGATTAAATACTGCTCCAGTCATTGTCAGAGAATTGACTGAAGAACAAATGATGGAACTAGCAGTACTTGAAAACTTACAAAGGGATGATTTAAATCCTTTGGAGGAAGCTGAGGCTTATCAATCCTTAATTGAACAATTACATTTAACACAAGAACAACTTGCAAAAAAACTAGGTAAAAGTAGACCGCACATAGCAAACTATCTTAGAATCCTGACTTTACCTAACTCTGTTCAAAAAATGGTTGAGTCTGGTATACTCTCTATGGGACACGGCAGGGCTTTACTAGGACTAAAACGTAAAGGTTTAATTGAGGGAACTGCATTAAAGGTTGTTGAAAAAAATCTTAGTGTAAGAGAAGTAGAAACATTAGTAAATGAATTAAACGATAATGTTTCACGTGAAACACAAAAGAAAATTCCTAATAAGAATATATTCTTCAGTGAGTACGAGGATGTTTTGCAAGAGAAGTTTGGAACATCTGTAAAAATTAAATCAACAAAAGATAAAGGGAAAATCGAAATCCAATTCTTTAATAAAGAAGATTTAGAAAGAATCCTTTCTATTATTAAATAAATAATGTATTTGGACTATAGTTTGTATTGTACATTCAAACTATAGTCCATTTTTTTTTTAGTTAATTTACTTATCAAAAGATGTTTAGGGTTAAAACAAAAAGGACAGAAGTGGATCACAACGGAAATAGTCTGACCCTAGACCCTATAAGTGTCGCGGTAAGGTTGGAAACCCGAGAACGCTTAGCTCACTCCCCACTGAAAGGGGTACATCAGAGCTATCACCATCTAGAGAGTGCTTCAAAAAGAGAAATAAAAAAATAAGTGCAAATTCATTTACTACATTATGAAACTATTATTATTATAATGCAGTTTGGCCAGTCAATTTACTTTCTGTTTCTTTGATAGATTTTGCGATAAATTTTGCCATTTTCATGACTAGACTTAATCTAGTATTTTGTAAAACATAAAACTCCATAAAACCACTTACATTGACGACACCAGTTAAATTAATTTCACCGACCAAAGGTAAATCCTTTTTCATTGCGGCTCCTGGTTTTAATGGTCCATTTGATAATCGCACACTTCCTATGCTTTTAACTCTGCCTAAACATGCATCAACAGCAATAATAAACGGATTTTTATACTTGTTTTTTATTGTTTCAAGTTGTTCAGAAAGATTTAACGCATGAATTGGGTCATCAAGTGTACCATAATAATGGAATCTACTTACATTTAATTCTCCTAATAAAGTACCGACTAGTGGACCTAATGAATCACCTGTTGAACGATCAGTACCAATACATACAAATACAATGTCATTAGTGTAGATACTAGGAAGAGATTTGCTTAAGTGATCTGCAAATTGGTTAACCGCATTGTCATCATCCAAAAATACAGAATAATCATCCTTAAATAAACTACGAAAAGGATTTGCCGGAAATTGCATACTATCGCCCACTTTTCATTTAAAAGAGTAGTAATAGTTTATGCAATATTTAAACAATTTATACTATATTCTACCTTTCTTTATCATAAAATTACTATATGATTACATTTGTAGTTATTTATGGTTTTAAAGTCATAATTCGTTTAGTATAACTTTTGAAGAAATAGGAAGTGAGTTAGGGGGATTAGATGAAAAATACATTAAATGAAGCAGAAACAAAGATAAAAGAAAGTATGTTAACCCAGAGTCAATGGGATACTCTATGGACTTCTTCGATAAAAGTAGTTGTTATCATTATCGTATCTGTTTTAGCGATTAAATTTGGAAGAAAATTAATTCGCCGACTTCTAAAAGTACAAGCAAGAGGACCTTTGCAAGTTTCGGAAAGGCGATCTGTTACATTAGTTAGATTGTTAGAAAATGTTATTGCGTATGTTGTGTTTTTTATTGCAGTCCTTACGATTTTACCGATCTTTGGTGTTGAAACTAGAGGATTAATCGTCGGTGCCGGAGTTGGTGGTGTTGCATTAGGTTTTGGTGCACAAAGCTTAGTGAAGGATATCATTTCAGGTTTCTTCATTTTATTTGAGGATCAGTTTTCGGTTGGGGATTATATTAGAGTCCAAACATTCGAGGGAACGGTACAATCAATCGGTTTAAAAACAACAAAAATTAGAAGTGCGACGGGTGAGTTGCATATTATTCAAAATGGTATGATCACTGAAGTAACTAATTTTTCTTTGCATAACTCAGTTGCAATGGTTGATATCAGTATTTCATACGAAGGCGATATTGAGCATGCTCAATCAGTTATTGAAGAGCACTTGGTGAAAATGCCTGAACGATATGAAGAAATGGCAAAAGCGCCAGAATACCTTGGTATTCAAAGCTTTGGCCCTTCTGAAGTAGTGATTCGAATTGCGTCAGAAGTAAAACCAATGGCACAATTTAAAATTTCAAGAGCAATTCGAAAAGAGATTAAAGAAGTGCTTGAACGAAATAACATAGAAATTCCATATCCAAAAATGGTATTATATAGACAACCAGAACCTAATAATGAAAAGGCACAGTCTTAATTCTACTATTTAAGGAAGTGAAATAGTCGCATGGAAGAGAAAGTTTTTGATTTAAATGATATAGTAGAAATGAAAAAGGCACATCCATGTGGTGTGAATAAATGGAAAATTATCCGTATGGGGATGGATATCCGTTTAAAATGTGAAGGCTGCGGACATAGTGTTTTAATTCCGCGCAAAGAGTTTTCACGTAAACTAAAAAAGGTATTAACGAAAGCTGAAGAATAGGTAAAAAGATTATTAAAAAGGTATCTAGTAAGAGCAAACTTTTTTACTGCTCTTAATAGATGCCTTTCGTATGTAAGAAATAATATTCAGATTTTCTTGTTATTTTTTTTTGAAATCAATATAATTGTGAAAGATTAACTAAGTTCGTATAGGAGTGGAAACTATGGCATTAACAGCAGGTATCGTAGGTTTACCAAACGTAGGGAAGTCAACATTATTTAATGCAATTACGCAAGCTGGTGCTGAATCAGCAAACTATCCGTTTTGTACAATTGACCCTAACGTAGGTGTAGTAGAAGTACCGGATTATCGTTTAGAAAAATTAACTGAATTAGTTCAACCGAAAAAAACTGTGCCAACAACTTTTGAATTTACTGATATTGCAGGAATCGTAAAAGGTGCAAGTAAGGGTGAAGGTTTAGGAAATAAGTTTTTATCACATATTCGTCAAGTAGATGCAATTTGTCAGGTAGTACGATGCTTTGCAGATGACAATATCACACACGTTTCAGGTAAAGTAGACCCAATTTCAGATATCGAAACGATTAACTTAGAGTTAATTCTTGCTGATTTAGAATCGGTAGAAAAAAGAATTGATCGCGTTGCTAAGTTAGCGAAACAAAAAGATAAAGATGCATCTTATGAACATGAAATTTTAGTAAAATTAAGAGATGCATTTGAAAGTGACAAGCCTGCTCGTTCAGTAGAATTTACTGAAGAACAAATGAAGGTTGTAAAGGGATTACATTTATTAACGACGAAGCCAATGCTTTATATTGCTAACGTTGGTGAAGATGATATTGTTGATCCATCATCAAATGAGTTTGTTGAGAAAGTTAAAGCATTTGCAGCGGAAGAGGGTTCTCAAGTTATTGTGATTAGTGCAAAAATTGAGGAAGAAATTTCTGAATTAGATGATGAGGAAAAGCGTTCATTCTTACAAGAAATTGGTATTGAAGAATCAGGTCTTGATCAATTAATCAGAGCTGCTTATCACCTATTAGGATTAGCGACATATTTCACAGCAGGTGTACAAGAGGTACGTGCATGGACATTTAAAAAGGGTATGAAAGCACCTCAATGTGCAGGCGTAATTCACACTGATTTTGAACGTGGATTTATCCGTGCAGAAACTGTATCATATGAAGATTTAGCAACTTATGGTTCAATGCCATTAGCTAAAGAAGCTGGAAAAGTGCGTCTTGAAGGGAAAGAATATATCGTTCAAGATGGAGATGTAATGCATTTCCGCTTTAATGTGTAATAAGTAGCAAATATTTTATTGGTTTGCTATATAAAATCTTTTATGCTATAATTTTATCTCGTGAGTGATTATATAAATTGCTCCTTGCCCTTAACTGGGCCGTTAGACCAAAAGGAGGTGACATTGTGATGAATAAATACGAAATCATGTACATCGTTCGACCAAACATGGAAGACGAAGCGCAAAAAGCTTTAGTTGAGCGTTTTAACAACGTTTTAACTGAACAAGGTGCAGAAATCACAAACGTTAAAGAGTGGGGTAAACGTCGTTTAGCTTATGAAATTAACGATTTCCGTGATGGACACTACATGCTTGTAAATGTTTCTGCTAACCCAGATGCAGTACAAGAATTCGATCGTTTAGCGAAAATCAGCGAAGATATCATTCGCCATATCGTTATCCGTGAAAATGACAAATAATAATTTTTGAAATGCCTTAGGGAGGTAAGAATCAGATGATCAATCGTGTTGTGCTTGTAGGTCGTCTAACAAAGGATCCAGACTTACGTTATACACCAAGTGGGGTTGCTGTAGCTACATTTACTCTAGCTGTAAATCGTGCCTTCTCAAATCAGCAAGGAGACCGAGAAGCAGATTTTATAAACTGCGTTATCTGGAGAAAACCGGCTGAAAACGTTGCGAACTTCTTGAAAAAAGGAAGCTTAGCTGGCGTTGAAGGACGTATTCAAACTAGAAGTTACGATGGCCAAGATGGTAAAAAAGTTTATGTAACAGAAGTTGTTGCAGACTCAGTTCAATTCTTAGAGCCAAGAAATGCATCAGGCAATCAAGGTGGTTCATTTAATACGAACCAACAAAACCAACAAGGCTTTAACGCTGGAAATCCTTTTGAAGCACCATCTCAAAAGCCTAGCTTTAATGATGATCCATTTGGTGGGACAAGCAAAACAATTGATATCACTGATGATGATCTTCCTTTTTAATAAAAATGGCGTAATGTTGAACGGTAAACATTACTAAAAACAATTCTTAAAAAAGAAGGAGGGAAATAAGATGGCAATGGGTGGACGTAAAGGTGGACGTGCTAAGCGTCGTAAAGTTTGTTACTTTACTTCAAACGGCATTACAAACATCGACTATAAAGATACTGAGTTATTAAAACGTTTCGTATCAGAGCGTGGTAAAATTTTACCTCGTCGTGTAACTGGTACATCAGCTAGATACCAACGTAAATTAACGATTGCAATTAAACGCTCTCGTCAAATGGCATTATTACCATACGTAGCTGAATAAGCTGAATAATAAAAAGTACAGCATTCTCGTGCTGTACTTTTTTGTATTTTAAGGGAACTAATGAACTTTTTATTTTTTTTAATAATTTATGGTAAAATAAGTATTAGTATGCTTACCGATATTTTATTGGTTTAGTTGAAAGGAGCCATATTTTGAAATCGACTCGCTTTATAACCGAGGGGGCAGTGCTGTTAGCATTTTACTCAATTATGCTATTGCTGCTTACATATGTACCATTTCTCTCAATTGTACTAACTTATTTAATGCCCCTACCATTTATCATATTTAGCTTGAAATATTCTATTAAGGAATCTCTTTTACTGATTTGTGTTGCATTAGGACTGACACTCGTCATCACTCAAGCTTCTTTTATCTTGGGAACATTAATGTTTTCGACAGTTGGTATTGCAATAGGCTATCAACTTAGAAAGGAAAGAAGTAAAGGAGAAATTTTATTAACTAGTACATTTTTATATTTCATACATATAGTACTAATATACTTAATAGTACAACTTATGTTTGATATTAATATTTCAAACATTGCAACAACAAGAATGACTGAGTTACTTGAAACAAGTAAGAATTTATATTCTGATTTAGGTGTTTCTTATAATGAAAAGAATGTTAAGTCTATAACTGAAGCAATGAAATTACTACCTGTTTTAGTACCATCTATTATGTTAATGTTAGGTTTTGCTATGGCATTTTTAACACAGCTATTATCATTCCCTATCGTAAGAAGATTAAGCTTTAAAACGCCTAAATTTAAGCCGTTTAGAGAATTCAGGTTACCATTAGGGTTTATGTGGTTGTATTTGATTATCACGATTCTTTCTTATTTTGGATCTAAACCAAATGGATTCTTTTATACAGCTGTTATGAACATATCTTATGTATTACACATTTTAGTGATAACACAAGGATTTGCTGCGATATTTTATTTTAGTCATATTAGAAAACTATCTAAAGCAGTACCAATAATAATATTAATTGCAAGTCTACTGATTAACGGGTTAATGATTTTTGTTTTATTAATTGGAATTATTTCAATTGGAATTTTTAATAGAATGAAGAAATAAGCTATTTTGTGGTTTTATATTTGGCAGAATAGGTAAAAATAATCTTATTTTGTATAGAAGTTAGATTTTATTTGATTTAGGGGCTGAACTTATGCAAGATTTTCATAAGAAACAGGTGTTTCTTATTCCCGTCTATCTATTAACTGCTCTTGCGATATTTCTAATAGGAACTGTAGTTTATATACGTCCACAGCTAGGTATTATCTTTATTATCATCTTTCTATTCGTTATCTTTTTAGTTGTAAAGATTGAAATAAAGTATCGACACATTTTAGATATGTATATTGAATCAGTTATGTCGAGAGTGAAAAATTTAAGTAATGAAGCAATTACAAAAATGCCAATCGGTGTGTTACTTTATGATAAAGAGTACCATATCGAATGGGGCAATCAATATATTACACATATTTTGGACGACCAATCGTTAATCGGAAAACATATTTATGACCTGTCAGATGGTCTAATGTCTTTGATTTCAAAGAAAGAGAAAAAAGAAGATGTTATTACGATTAATAAGAGAACGTACCGAGTGGTCATTAAGAGAGAAGAACGATATATTTATTTATTTGATGTCACTGAACAAGCGCAAATGGAGAAATTGTTTGAGGATCAAAGAACAGTTATCGCGGTTATTCTACTTGATAATTACGATGAGATGACGCAAGGTTTAGATGATCAAGAACGTTCTACTATCAATGGAACAGTGACAACGATAGTAAATAGCTGGGCCAATAAACATGGCATATTTTTAAGAAGAGTTTCTTCAGATCGTTTGTACGCTGTTTTAAATGAAGGAATCTTAAACGTTTTAGAGAGTAATAAGTTTGCGATTCTTGATCATGTCAGAGATGAAACAACAAAACGAAATTTACCAATCACGTTAAGCGTAGGGGTTGGAATTGGTAGTGAGAATCTACCTGAACTTGGTCAACTTGCACAGTCTGGATTAGACTTGGCATTAGGGCGTGGTGGTGACCAGGTAACAGTGAAGAATCTTAACGGGAAAGTAAAGTTCTTTGGTGGCAAAACAAATCCAGTTGAAAAACGAACTAGGGTTAGAGCTCGAGTAATTTCCCATGCATTAAGGGACTTAATGAAGAGTAGCTCGAATGTAATGATTATGGGTCATAAATTACCAGATATGGATGCGCTAGGCTCTGCTGTTGGTATTTTAAAAATGGTTACGCATAATGAGGTCAATGGTTATGTTGTCATTAAAAAAGACGAAGTAGATAGAAGTGTAAATCGTTTGATGAAAGAAATGACAAAAAACGAACAATATATGACATGCTTCATATCGCCTGAGAAAGCTAAAGAGTTGGTAACTGAGGACACATTAATTATAGTTGTTGATACGCACAGACCTACAATGGTGGAAGTGGAGTCACTACTAGAAGCAACTGACAAAATCGTTGTTATTGACCATCATCGAAGAGGGGAAGACTTCATAAAAGATGCTATTCTTGTGTATATGGAGCCTTATGCGTCCTCTACAGCTGAATTAGTTACAGAGTTATTAGAATATCAACCGAAAAAGATAAAGCTTAGTATACTTGAGGCAACGGCATTACTAGCAGGCATTATTGTTGATACGAAAAGTTTTACGTTCCGAACAGGTGCAAGAACGTTTGATGCAGCATCTTATTTGCGCTCAAATGGCGCTGATACGATTCTTGTTCAAAATTTATTAAAGCAAGATATGAATGAATATATCCGTAAATCAGAGCTGATTGAAGAGGCATACATGTACAAGAACGGCTTTGCGATCAGTTATGGTAAAGAAAATACAAACTATGATCAGGTGTTAATTGCTAAAGCTGCAGACACTTTATTAACGATGACTGACGTAATAGCATCTTTTGTTATTGCAAAGCGTAACGATAATCTTGTCAGCATAAGCAGCCGATCATTAGGAGATATAAATGTTCAACTCATCATGGAAGAGCTTGGCGGTGGTGGGCATTTAACAAATGCAGCCGCGCAACTAGAATCTTCTTCAATTCGAGAAGTAGAAATAAAATTATTGAAAATAATTGATCAATATATCGAAGGGAGAACTAACAAATGAAAGTAATTTTCTTAAAAGATGTAAAAGGTAAAGGTAAAAAAGGGGAAGTTAAAAACGTTGCAGATGGTTACGCACATAACTTTTTAATTAAGAATGGTTATGCAGTTGAAGCAACAGGCGGTAATGTAAAAACGCTTGATGCGCAAAAAAATAAAGAAGCAAAAGATGCTGCTTTAGAATTAGAAAATTGTAAGAAGCTAAAAGAAACAGTTGAAGGTATTACTGTTGAACTAAAAGCGAAATCTGGAGAAGGTGGCCGTCTTTTTGGTTCAATTTCTAGTAAACAAATTGTTGAAGAGCTACAGAAAGCTCATGGAATTAAACTAGATAAGCGTAAATTTGAAATGAATGATGCAATTCGTGGACTTGGTGTAACAAACATTAAAGTTAAACTTCATCAAGAAGTGACTGCAACATTAAAAGTACACGTGAAGGAACAATAAGTAATTTAAGCATCTGGAGGACAAAAAATGAGTGATTTGTTAAACGATCGTACTCCACCACAGAATATAGAAGCTGAACAAGCAGTATTAGGAGCAGTCTTGTTAGATTCAGATGCTTTAATACCAACTTCAGAACGGCTTTTACCAGATGATTTTTATCGAGCTGCTCATCAAAAGTTATTTGAAGCGATGTTAAATATTTCTTCAAGAAATGAGCCTTTAGATGTCATCACTCTAACTTCTGAGCTAGCAAATCAAGGATTGCTAGAAGAGGTAGGAGGCGTGTCATATTTAAATGATTTATTAGCGTCTGTTCCGACAGCTTCAAATGTTGATTACTATGCAAAGATGGTTGAGGAAAAATCAACATTAAGAAGATTAATTAGAACGGCCACAAATATCGCAAATGAAGGTTATGCATCTGAACATCCTGTTGATGTTATTTTGAATGAAGCTGAAAAGAACATATTACAAGTATCACAGCGTACAAATGTGTCCGGATTTCAAAATATTAAAGATGTTGTTTTCCATACATTCAGTAAGATAGAAACGTTATTTAATCAGCGGGGGGATATTACTGGTATCCCAACAGGTTTTACAGATTTAGATCGAATGACTGCCGGTTTTCAGCCCAATGATTTAATTATTGTTGCTGCCCGTCCTTCTGTAGGTAAAACAGCTTTTGCCTTAAATATTGCACAGAATGTTGCTACGAAAACAGATGAAAATGTAGCTATATTTAGTCTAGAGATGGGTTCAGATCAATTAGTAATGCGTATGCTTTGTGCGGAAGGAAATATAAACGCTCAAGCACTACGTACTGGTAATCTTGAACAAGAAGACTGGAATAAGCTTACGATGGCTGCTAGTAGTTTGGCGAATACAGGTATATATATAGACGATACACCTGGTATTCGTGTAAATGACATTCGTGCTAAATGTAGAAGATTGAAGCAAGAGCATGGGTTGGGAATGATCTTAATTGATTATCTTCAACTGATTCAAGGTAGTGGCAGAGGTGGCGGAGATAATCGTCAACAAGAAGTTTCTGAGATTTCACGTTCACTAAAAGCACTAGCTAGGGAGTTAAAAGTTCCTGTAATCGCACTTTCTCAGCTTTCACGTAGCGTTGAATCAAGACAAGACAAACGTCCAATGATGTCTGATATTCGTGAATCTGGAAGTATTGAGCAAGATGCTGATATCGTTGCTTTCTTATATCGTGATGACTACTATGATAAAGAATCTGAGAATAAAAATATTATTGAAATCATTATTGCTAAGCAAAGGAATGGCCCGGTAGGTACAGTTCAACTGGCATTCGTAAAAGAATATAATAAATTCGTTAACTTAGAGCGAAGGTTCGATGAGCATGCGCCTACAGGTTAAATTTGATCACATAGATATTCTATGTGATTATTTTTTTTGGTTAGGGTAAACTAAAAACATAAGTTTTTTTCATGTAATTACGAACGAAGAAAAGTGAAAACCGAAAAAAACGAATAGAATAATTGACAAATAACGTAAGTTTGATATACTAGGTTTGGTTTTAGTTCGGAAATAGCGAATTTTATTCGGAGGTGCAGTACATTGTCATCAGTAGTAGTAGTTGGTTCTCAATGGGGAGACGAAGGAAAAGGGAAAATTACAGACTTTTTATCTC
The DNA here is from genome assembly GCF_036962205.1 of Bacillus sp. JJ664. Lineage (NCBI taxonomy): Bacteria > Bacillati > Bacillota > Bacilli > Caryophanales > Bacillaceae > Bacillus > Bacillus sp. JJ664. Next base: position 29,933 of record NZ_JBALMS010000063.1, read on the forward strand.
AGCAGGCAGAAGTAGTTGCTAGATATCAAGGTGGTAATAATGCAGGTCATACAATTGTTTTTAATGGCGTAAAATACAAACTTCATTTAATTCCATCAGGTATTTTCTTCTCGGAAAAAATTTGTGTTATTGGAAACGGAATGGTTGTAGATCCTAAAGCGTTAGTTCAAGAGCTAGCGTATTTACATGATAAAGGTGTTTCAACTGATAACTTACGTATCAGTAACCGTGCACATGTAATCTTACCATATCACTTAAAGCAAGATGAGCTTGAAGAAGAGCGTAAAGGTGATAATAAAATCGGAACAACTAAAAAAGGGATTGGCCCAGCTTATATGGATAAAGCTGCTCGTGTTGGTATACGTATGGCGGATCTTCTTGATAAAGAAGAGTTCTATATTAAATTAAAACGTAATCTTGAAGAAAAAAATAATTTATTCGAAAAGATGTATGATTCAAATAGTCTAGATATTAATGATATCTTTGAGCAATATTATGAATTTGGTCAACAAATTAAAAAATATGTTTGCGATACTTCAGTTGTTTTAAATGATGCAATTGATGGTGGAAAACGCGTTTTATTCGAAGGTGCTCAAGGTGTAATGTTAGACATCGACCAAGGTACTTACCCATTTGTTACTTCTTCAAACCCTGTTGCAGGTGGAGTAACAATTGGATCTGGAGTAGGACCAACAAAAATTAATCATGTTGTAGGCGTATGCAAAGCTTATACAACTCGTGTTGGAGAAGGGGCATTCCCAACTGAGTTACATGATGAAATTGGAAACACGATTCGTGAAGTAGGTCGTGAATATGGTACAACAACTGGAAGACCAAGACGTGTTGGTTGGTTTGATAGTGTTGTAGTTCGTCATGCTCGACGTGTAAGTGGTATTACAGATCTTTCACTTAATTCTATTGATGTATTAACTGGCCTAGAAACAGTGAAAATCTGTGTGGCATACAAATACCGTGGAGAAACGATTAATGAGTTCCCTGCTAGCTTAAAACAGCTTTCAGAGTGCGAGCCTGTTTATGAAGAGCTTCCAGGTTGGACAGAAGATATCACTGGGGTAAAAGATCTTAACGAACTTCCAGTCAATGCAAGACATTATGTTGAACGTGTGTCTCAACTAGTTGGAATCCCATTATCTGTATTTTCAGTAGGTCCTGACCGTAATCAAACGAATATTGTTCGTAATGTTTTCGGTGCATAATAAAAAAATAAAGCCCTTAAAATGATTTTTAAGGGCTTTTATTTTCTTTTACAAGATAATTCTCAAAAAAAGTATTGTGTTACTGTTTGTTTACGTGTTATAATGAATCTTGTCGTCATAACTAGTAAATAGTTTTAATGACTTACATTTATTTTAGTATTTTTTATACGAGCCATTAGCTCAGTTGGTAGAGCATCTGACTTTTAATCAGAGGGTCGAAGGTTCGAATCCTTCATGGCTCATCTTTTATACATAAATTATGGCCCGTTGGTCAAGCGGTTAAGACACCGCCCTTTCACGGCGGTAACACGGGTTCGAATCCCGTACGGGTCACTTTCATTTATAATTATTGTATTGGTCCCGTGGTGTAGCGGTTAACATGCCTGCCTGTCACGCAGGAGATCGCCGGTTCGATCCCGGTCGGGACCGCCATATATTTGGCTCGGTAGCTCAGTCGGTAGAGCAGAGGACTGAAAATCCTCGTGTCGGCGGTTCGATTCCGTCCCGAGCCATCATAAAAACTACTGTTATTACAGTAGTTTTTTATTTATTTGAACCCACATATAACAGAGGATATTTACAACTTATTTCAAATAAATATTAATGAAAAATGAGTAGGATTTTACAAAAAAACCTACTTAATTTAAAATAGAAGTAGTAGATTAAGCCTCTAGCAATAAGCTAGGGCTTTTTTTCTAAGATGAATCATGAATATAGTCTTTTAAAAAGGACACAAAACTTATTAGTCGTATTGTATATATAGAGACAATCCTACAAAACGAAATTGCTAAGATACGTTTAATTGTTGCCTAATTTATTATGAAATTGCTAAAGCTATGAATAGAAATGGGATGCAACTAAACTTACTAGAAAAGGAGTGCGGGGAATGAATAAGAAAATACTAATAGTGGATGATGAAAAACCAATTGCAGATATACTAAAATTTAACCTTGAAAAAGAAGGTTTTGAAATTGTTTGTGCGTACGACGGAGATGAAGCATTACAAAAAGTAGATGAGTTTCTACCTGATTTAGTTTTATTAGATATTATGTTACCAATTAGAGACGGTCTAGAGGTATGTAGAGAAATCCGTAAAAATCATGAAATGCCGATCATAATGATCACAGCAAAAGACTCTGAATTAGATAAAGTGTTAGGTTTAGAAATGGGAGCAGATGATTATGTAACGAAACCATTTAGTACAAGAGAATTGCTTGCCAGAGTAAAAGCTAACTTAAGAAGGCATCAGACTGGTGCATCGTCTGAAAAAGAAGAGTCAGTAGAGGTTGTAATTGGCTCGCTTATCATCAATCCGAATGCGTATATCGTAACAAAACGAGGAGAAAAAATAGAATTAACTCATCGTGAATTTGAATTACTGTACTATTTAGCGAAGCATATCGGTCAAGTTATGACACGAGAACACTTACTTCAAACAGTTTGGGGATATGACTATTTCGGAGATGTACGAACTGTAGACGTAACAATCAGAAGACTACGTGAAAAAATTGAGGATAATCCAAGTTATCCATTATTTATTGTAACTAGAAGAGGAGTAGGCTACTACTTACGTGATCCGGAGCAAGATTAATGGCAGCCAAAAATAAAGTAGGTTTATTTCAATCAATCGTATTTAAATTTGTGCTTGTATATATATTGCTTATATTAGTTGCGATGCAAGTAATTAGCGTTTATTTTTCTAGAGAACTTGAAAAACAATTAGTAAATAACTTCTCTGATTCAATAAACGAACGTGCAAATATGCTAGCCTATAATATTAAAATAGAGTACGAAAAAAAGAAAACTCTTGATGATCCAGAAGTAAAAGAAAAAATTCAAAAGATTGTTTCAGACTTCGGTGAAAATATCGGTATAACAGATGTTAGGGTTGTTAACCAAAATAGTGAGGTAATCGCTACATCAGATTCCAACAATCGGACGATTATTGGAAAACGAACAACTGATATACTCATTAAGAGGGCTCTCTTGGCAGGTACGAATACCGAAAAGGTGTTATTAGATCGTAAGAATGGCCATCGAATGAGAATCATCGTTATTCCAGTATTTGAAAATGACGAAACTGTTGCTGCTATTTACACAAGTGCTTCAATGGAAAGTACGTACGATAGAATGGAATTAATTAATCGTATTTTTTCTACGGGAACACTGATTGCAGTTGCTATTACATCAATTCTCGGAATACTATTAGCGAAAGCAATTACTAAGCCAATTTCAGAGATAAGAAGACAGGCTCAAGAAATGGCAAAAGGTAATTTTTCTCGTAAGCTAAGGGCTTATAGCGAAGATGAGATTGGTGAACTTACGATTTCATTTAATAATCTATCACGAAACCTACAACAAGCAAGAGCATCTACTGAGGGTGAAAGAAGAAAACTTCAATCTGTACTAGAACATATGACTGATGGCGTTATCGCAACAGACCGTCGAGGCAAAATTATTCTATTAAATGATCCAGCTGAAGCGATGTTGAATGTTTCACGTGAAACAGTATTAAATCAGTCAATTTTAGAAGTGCTTGGCATTGAAGAGGTCCATACATTAGACGACTTATATGAAGAGCCAGATTCAATTATGCTTGATTATAGTGAAAATAAGCGTCCAATGATTATCCGTTCAAGCTTTTCAACAATCCAAAAGGATACAGGAAAAGTAAATGGTTTAATCGCTGTACTTTATGATGTAACAGAGCAAGAAAAAATAGAGCAAGAGCGTAGAGAATTCGTAGCGAATGTATCGCATGAATTAAGAACACCATTAACGACGATGAGAAGTTATTTAGAAGCACTTTCTGATGGAGCTTGGGAGAATAAAGAAATAGCCCCTAAATTCTTACAAGTTACACAGGATGAAACGGAAAGAATGATTCGATTAGTTAACGACTTATTACAGCTATCTAAATTAGATAGTACAGAGTATCGTTTGTTAAAGGATTGGGTGAACTTTACGGAGCTATTTAACCGAATCATTGATCGTCACGAAATGAGTAAATCACAAGAAGCTACTTTTAAACGAGAGTTTTTAAATAAGACAAGATTTGTTTTTATCGATGAAGATAAGATCACTCAGGTTTTAGATAATATCATTTCAAATGCATTAAAGTATTCACCAGAAGGTGGAAAAGTTACCTTTAGAATTAAAGAATCAAGGGATCAAATACTTGTCAGCATTACAGATGAAGGTATGGGAATTCCGAAAGATAATTTAGCAAAAATATTTGATCGTTTTTATCGAGTAGATAAAGCTCGTTCAAGACAAGTTGGAGGCACAGGACTTGGGCTAGCAATCGCAAAAGAGATGATTTATGCGCATGATGGTCATATTTGGGCTAAAAGTGAAGAAGGAAAGGGTACAACAGTTTATTTCACGCTTCCGGTAGCTGATGATCAAGAGGATGAGTGGGAATGAAAAGTGAACATATAAAATCAATTATATTATCTACTTTAGTTGCAATCAGTTTGGTTCTTTCATATAGCTTATTATCATACCAACCAGCATACGATGTTATGCAAAATTCCAATTATGATTATGTACAAAATGTTTCAATTGGTGCAAAGAAGCAATATAAGGATGTAGTTGTGCCTACTGAATTAATTGTGCATGAAACAAATAATCATTATTTAACAACAAAGCAAAATAATATATTACCGCTATATAGAGCTTTACAAAAAACAGAAATATCTAGTTTTAGTAATATAACGAGTAAAACGTCTCTAGAAAATTATCAAGGGATTACAAAAGGAAAAAATAAGGTTGAAATTATTTTTCCAACTTTAATTCCAATTGAAACGTTGGATAAGGTGCTAAATATAGATTCAAAAAGATTACAAAATGTTCTTTTTGACCGAGTGATTATTAGCCTTTCAACTAAACAAGATGATTCTACAAAAATTTATTTTGCAAATGAGTCACTAAATGTTTTATACGAAGCGATCTTTGATAATTCAGAAGTAATTTCAGCGGTTGAAAAAGTAAAAAATAACTATGACCATTATATTGAATGCTCGAAGTTTGAGTTAGACTCTGGAAAATTTATTTATTTACCTAAGAAAACTGTGAAATTAAAAACGATTGAGTATTTAACTTCTGACATTGCCATTGATAAGCTAAAGGATGCAATTTTTTACGATCCATCAAAAGTTAGAAAAGAGAGCAGTAGCTCAGGCGATACATTTACAGATGGTACAAGATTAATGACGGTATCACAATTAAACCGTTCGCTTACATTTGTTAATCCAACTACTGTAGAGGACAACAGCCAAAGCTCGAGCTCATTAGTTGAAAGAAGCTTCGGATTTATAAATCAACATGGCGGTTGGACTGATCATTATGTTTTAACGAATATTCAACCAGATAAGAGTGAAGTATCCTTTAGATTTTATGTAAACAATCTACCTGTTTATAAAAATGCTACGATATCAACAAAATTGGGAACAGATGACGTACAAACATTTAAACGTCCATTATACAAATTTGAGTATCGAATGGAGAAAAACGAAAATGAAGTAGAATTAATGTCTGGTTCACAAATCATGGAAGTCATTAAGAAAAATAAAACGATAAATAATTCATTAATTAAAGATATTAGTATAGGATATGAAACAATCTTTAATAGTGAAAAAGAAAAGACAATGAGTCAACCTTATTATAATAGGGCAGTAGAATTAAAACCTGTGTGGATTATCCATTATGGAGACACCTATAAAAAGATTGATCAAGATATGCTAAGCAGAATTGGGGTGAATATTGTTGGATTGGAGTAGGATCAAAACAATATTTATTTTAACATTCTTAGTGTTAGACTTGTTTTTAGCGATTCAATACTATCAAAAAAAGAGCAATTACCAAATTGATGTTATCGCGGAATCTACGATTGAAGATCAGTTAAAGGCGAATGACATCACATATGTTGCTTTACCTAAAGAATCATTAAAAGAGACATATATCGTAGGCAATAGCAAAATTTTCTCTGATAAAACAATTGCTAACCAAAAAGGACAGGACATCGAAATTTATAAAGATGTGCTTCAAAGCCGCTTAAAAGACGTAGTAAAACTTCCCGAAACAAATAGAATTTTCTTCTTAGAGAATTTTGTCAAAGAGTATGTTTGGAATGGGAATAGTTATCGTTTCTGCAAGAGGGATGTAAGTACAAAAACTTTTTATTTCTGTCAAAGTTATAAAGATCGACTCATTTATAATATTGATAGCTCTGTTGTAGAAATTAAGTATAATGATAATGATGAAATTGTTTCTTATCGACAACGCTATATAGAAGATTTAAAAGATATGGTAGATAAAAAGGATGTACAAGAGGTTCTTCCAGCGATTAAAGCGATCGAAAATCTTTACGTAAAAGACGAGTTAAAGCCAGATGATCGAGTGACAAAAGTGGATTTTGGATATTACACATTAATTCCATTATCGACTGGTGTAAAAGTAATTGCACCAGCTTGGCATTTGGTTGTAAATGAGGATCGAGATTATTTCGTAAACGCAATAGAGGGACAAGTTAATAAGATAGAATAAATACAGTGGAGTGGTGAATAAGTATGAGTTTGCATTTTAGCGTACTTGCTAGTGGAAGTACCGGAAATGCGTTGTACGTTGGGACGGAGAAAACAAAGCTTTTAGTTGATGCCGGGTTAAGCGGTAAGGCGATGGAGTCGTTGTTTAAGGATATTAATCGGGATATTAAAGAAGTCTCTGGCATACTTGTTACTCATGAGCATAGTGATCATATTAAAGGGCTTGGTGTACTCGCAAGAAGATACCAAGTCCCAATTTATGCAAATGAAAAAACATGGAAAGCAATGAACCATTTAATTGGAGAGATTCCAACAGAGCAAAAGTTCATTTTTAATATGGAAACGACACATCAATTCGGGGATTTAGAAGTCGAATCATTTGGCGTATCACATGATGCTGCCGAACCAATGTTTTACGTATTTCATCATAATGGGAAAAAATTTGTAACAATAACGGATACAGGATATGTTAGCGATCGTATGAAAGGGATTATTTCGAATGCTGATATGTACATTTTTGAGAGTAATCATGATGTAGAGATGCTACGTATGGGGAAATATCCATGGAGTATTAAAAGGCGTATCTTAAGTGATATGGGGCATGTTTCTAACGAGGATGCTGCATTAGCAATGGCTGACGTTATTGGAGATAATACACAACGTATTTATCTTGCACATTTGAGCCAAGATAATAACATGAAAGAGCTTGCCAAAATGTCTGTTACACAAACATTAGAGGGAAAAGGATTTGAAGTTGGAACGCAGTTTGCGCTACATCATACAGACCCTCAAAAACCAACAGATATAGTGTATGTATAATATGAACGTATACTTTAGGGGAGAATTTACTTTCCCTTATTTTTTTTGTGAAAAATTAAGGAGATGAATATAAATGGAAAAAGTAATAGTAAGTTGTGATGAACATGTTGAATGGGCACTAGATGATTTTGTGGATAAGTATAGCGAAACGCCATTGTTGAATAAAGTCGAAAAAACGCACAATATATCCACAACCTGTGAATATTGTCAAAATGATGCCATATATATTGTATCGAACATAGATTCCCCTACTAAATGTGGATAGAAATTGTGGGTATGTGGATAACTTTTGTGGATAACTTGTTTGTAAAGTGAGGATATAATGTGAATATCTCGATTATCAGTGTTGGAAAACTAAAAGAGAAATATTTAAAAATGGGAATAGATGAATACATAAAGCGATTATCAAGTTATGCAAAAATGGACATAATCGAAGTTCCAGACGAAAAAGCACCAGAGAACTTAAGTGATGCAGACATGTTAATTGTGAAAGAAAAAGAAGGCGAAAGAATACTAAACAAAATATCTGATGATTCATATGTAATTGCACTTGCAATAAAGGGGAAAGAACATACATCAGAATCACTAGCGAAAAAAATAGATCAATTAGCGACATACGGAAACAGTAAAGTAGTATTTGTCATTGGAGGATCGCTGGGTTTAAGCGACGCAGTCATGAAAAGAGCGGATGATACACTATCATTTTCTAAAATGACATTTCCGCATCAATTAATGAAGTTGATTTTGGTGGAACAGATTTATAGAGCTTATCGAATTAATCGGAATGAGCCATATCATAAATGAATGATGGTATATATTTTAATGGAAAAAGCATGTAGAAAAATATTCTGCATGCTTTTTCTTTTAAAGGAGGATAGAATTTTTTGTTTCATCATTCGTATAGTCGATATGGTTCATTTAAATGTAAATAATTTTCCCAAGTGTCAGTAAATTACTAGTGAATCTGCTCAGGTAAGGCTGTATTACGTGAAAATAGATTACCACATAAGTCTAATACACCTGGTAAAGAGCCTGGAGACCATGCAGGGCACCTAGCAGCAGATAGATTTGGAGGTTCTCCAGATTTAGATAATCTTGTGTCTCAATCAAGTAGTGTTAATTTGAGTAAGTATAAAAAGTTAGAAAATCAATGGGCTTCAGCTATAAAAGAAGGAAAAAAGGTTTCAGTTAATGTAAAAGTTAATTATGAGGATGCGGGTTTAAGGTTGAAGAGTTTTGAAGTAAAATATGGAATAGATGGTGTTATTAAGAAAAGAGTACTTAAAAATTGAGGTGAAAAGGATGAGTAAAGTATTTGAGAGATTATTTATCTGAATTACAAACAGATATGGTAGCTATCTGTCTAGAGTATGTTGAAATTAATGCTGATGATATTTATATCTATTGTTCATACGAACCAGAAATGTACGCATTTGACGTATTTTATAAAATAAATGGACAAGTTGTACTTAAGAATAATTTGAATAATTCTATTAATGAAACTAATAAGAAATTTATTTATGATACATCAGAAAATAGACAAGAAGCGGTTTTAGATATTGGACTTAAAAATTTAGAAGAAATCCATGGAAAATGTAAAGAATATGGAAGAGAAATGCCAACAGAAATAAAATTACATTATAATGTGAAGGAAAACAGTCTAAAAGCACAATATAAATATGACATAATTTATTCAAAAGATGATGAGTTATTGCCTGACGATATCTTTGATTTATGGTTCGATCAAGTAAGAAAGAGTAGTTAAAATTTGTGACCTTGATTGGCTATGCCTTTCAAGGTTTTTTGTATATAAAATTTAATGTATAAAAATAAACTGAAATATGAATCAAAAAACTTGATGGTAAGCAATATAAAGCCAGTTACAGTGAGTAAAATAAGTTATTTATGCTGATGGATTTCCAGAACAACAATTCCGATCTTAACGGGTATAAAATTAGTTGTTACAAATGAAGGTCTAGCTTTTCATGTTCGCAATTTCTAACCATTATTGAAATCAATGGAACTAAATAGGAGATCAAATGAATTGTCTAATCCAAAAACTAGAATTGAAAATAGAAAGTGAACCATATCATTATTGATATGGTTTTTTTAGTCTGGAATCTTTTCAAAAATATTGTTGTTTTTTGGTTTATACTGATTTAGACAGGAGATATAATCAACTAACGCATTCTATAGTCATAGAAATTTATACGAAATAACCTTAGTAAAAAATAATTACTGAAGATTAACAAGTGAGTAAATGTACAAAAAATAATAGCAAAAAAATAAGGTGCCAAATAAATGTTAAATGACAATTAAACCCGTATTCCCATGAAAAATCCTAAATTTAGGATATTTTTGTTTATTCTAAGGGCTTTTAGAAGATTCTCACTTTTTTACCGGCCGTAAATAGTATATAATTATCTGATAATAGTAGATATTTTAGTATAAGGATAATAGAAATAAATGGTTATTAAGTGTAAAAATTAATAGTGTTATACTATTATGAGTTTTATTTTAATAGTGTTATACTATTTAATAAGTTATAATTGAGATAGGAAATGGTGCGTTCATTGATGGCATCTTGATTTTTGTGACATCATGGTAGGTGCATCTACTCTTTATTTCAAATATAGGGGGATAAGGGTGGGTAAAATGATAAACAGACAGGAAAAAACTGACGTTATCTTAATTGGTGCAGGAGTTATGAGCGCTACATTAGGTTCATTACTGAAGGAGCTAGTACCAGAATGGGAAATCAAAGTGTTTGAGAAATTGGCAAATGCTGGAGAAGAAAGCTCTAATGAATGGAATAATGCGGGGACGGGCCATGCTGCATTGTGCGAGCTTAACTATACATCCGAGAAATCTGACGGGTCTATAGATATTAGCAAAGCCTTACAAATAAATGAACAGTTTCAACTTTCAAGACAATTTTGGTCTTATCTAGTAAACAGTAACCTAATTCGTAATCCACAGGACTTTATCATGCCAATACCTCACATGAGTCTAGTTCATGGTGAAGAAAATGTTTCGTTTTTGAAAAAACGATTTAAAGCGCTATCAAACAATCCTTTGTTTCAAGGAATGGAATTTTCCGATGACCCAAAAAAGCTGAAGGAATGGATTCCATTGGTTATGGAAGGGCGCATTTCAAATGAGCCGATCGCGGCAACAAAAATCGACTCTGGGACGGATGTTAACTTTGGTGCATTAACTCGTATGTTATTTGATCACTTAGAAAGTAAAAACGTCGAGATAAACTATCAGCATGAAGTTAGAGATCTTAAACAAACTAAGGATGGTTTATGGGAATTAAAAGTACAGGATATGGAAACTGGAAATATTGTCTACCATACTGCTAAGTTCGTCTTTATCGGTGGCGGTGGCGGAAGTCTGCCTTTACTTCAAAAAACTGGTATTCCCGAGTCGAAACAAGTTGGGGGCTTCCCAGTAAGCGGACTATTTATGGTATGTAACAATCCAGAGGTTGTAGAACAACACCATGCTAAAGTGTACGGTAAAGCAAAAGTTGGCGCACCTCCAATGTCTGTTCCGCATCTTGATACAAGATACATCGACAATAAAAAAACATTGTTGTTTGGTCCTTTTGCAGGCTTCTCACCAAAGTTTTTAAAAACTGGTTCAAATTTAGACTTAATCGGTTCAGTAAAACCGAATAATCTTTTCACTATGTTAGCAGCTGGTGTAAAAGAAATGTCATTGACGAAATATCTGATTCAACAAGTATTGCTTTCGAACGAAAAGCGTTTAGAAGAATTACGAGAGTTTATTCCAAATGCCCAACTTGAAGATTGGGATATAGTGGTAGCGGGTCAACGTGTACAAGTTATTAAGGATACTGAGGCAGGCGGTAAAGGAACACTTCAATTTGGTACGGAAGTAATTAGCGCTGCTGATGGTTCAATAGCTGCATTACTTGGTGCTTCTCCAGGGGCTTCTACTGCCGTTCATGTAATGCTTGAGGTATTAGAAAAATGTTTCCCAGAGCAAATAAAAGAGTGGGAAGCTAAAATAAAGGAAATGATTCCTTCTTATGGCGTATCACTGATGGATCATCCAGAGCTAATACAAGAAATTCATTCTTCAACTGCTGAGTCGCTTGGTCTAAATGCAAAAGAGCTTGTTTATAGTTAATTTTAATTCTAAGGATTAAAGACAAGGGTCCCAATCAAAAGATTAAGTAACATTTTTCATTAATGAACTAAGTAAAAAGGATCTGAAGCCCAGATCCTTTTTACTTTTAATTGGCTTAAATATTGATAGATTAGAGAACGTTATATTTTCATTTTGGTTGGGTTATTTGCAAAAGAAACAACCAAACTATTTTAAAGCACTTACAGCATTAATCGATCCAAATCCTGATTCGCCATCATATCCCGGTTTGAACCAGTCATCTGCTGAACTTTGAATAATATGTTTTACTTGAGATGGAGAGAGAACATCCTTACCATATTTTGCGATAATTACCCCAGCAAGACCAGCAGTTTTAGGCGCGGCCATAGAAGTACCTGCATAAAAAGCATATCCACCAGGAACAGTTGATAAACACAATTTATTTGTATCTCTAAGTGATTTGTCACCAGTAGCTAACCAAGCCGTACCATAATCACCACCTGGAGCAATAACATCTATTTTTCCTACTCCATAATTAGAATAATAAGTTAAATTCTTCTCTTGTCCACCAGCAGCTACACGAATTAATGTTTGACTACTAGGGCTTCTATGTGTAGCTCCATTATCTTCCCCAGAAAGCTTACCAGGGCTAGATATATCCACACCAGCATTTCCTGCAGAACCAACTACTGTTACTCCATTCTTAATTGCATATTGAATAGCACGGTTGAAGAGACGAACATCGGCAACAATGTCTTTTGTAGCATATTCAGGATTTTGGAACCAATCGTATCCACCAAGTGACATATTCACAACATCAACATTGTCATCTGCTGCTGTCATTAAGGCGTTAGCAATATCAGATGTAGCTGCTCCGCCATCTGGTCCAAATACACGATAAGCAGCAACCTTTAATTTTGGCCCGATACCCAGTACTCTTCCATTGCCGGCGATAGATCCTGCAACATGGGTTCCGTGTCCATCTTCATCCATTGCACTTGTTATACCAGGAACGAAAGACTTTCCATAAGCGTAGTTATTTTTGATATCAGGATGGGTATAGTCGATACCTGTATCTACTATGGCTACTACAACATCTTTACCATTCGTTGATTTTCCTGTCCCACCTTCCATATTCCAGGAGGCACCGTTATTTGTTACTTGTTTAATGTCCCATTGATATTTGTTATATAAATCGTTTGTAGAACTGGCAGTAAAGTCATCATGAAGAACATCAACATCTACAGGTGCTTCAGGATATATGGTATTTTCAACGCCAGCATTTAAAACAGTTGAACTTTTTTGAATATCAGCCAAGAAATTTGGATTATCTGATTTGACTTTAATAACGCCTAGTTTTGTTAACGTTTTTGTTACTTTACCACCAGCACTTTTAACTTCCTCTAAATAGTTAGAAGGTAGGTTCGTATCTGATTTAAAGACAACTACATAGTTCTTATCCACCTCTTGGGCTTGTCCAACATTTAGACTACTAAAGATAGTAACAGCACTCAAAGCAGCTGTTAAAGTACCTGCAATAAATTTATTTTTCATAGTAACCCTCCAACTTTATTATTAAGAATTTTCTAACAATTAAATTATAAAATTTGCAAACGCATTCTACAACGGGGGGATTTTGTTTTATCTTGTCTTTACTTAGGTTATTCTTAAAATTCTTTCGACAGATTGCCTCAAATGGATATATGAAAGATAACACTATATTAACTGCTGAGTTCGAAATTAAATCCCTACTTAAAAAGTGTATGGTTGTTTTGTGCTAAAAGATGATTTGTTGCATGTTAAAAGGGAATTTATGGGTAACATAACGTTTGTATAAGTAAATTCGAGCGACTTCTATTTTGAAAAAATAGTAAGCGTCACCTTCAACGAAAGGACGTGAAAATATGTCTGAGTCAGATATATCGAAATATGAGAAGAAAATCATTGTTCGTAACATACGTATGCAAGATATTCCAGATATTATGGCCTTATCAAGCCGTTGCTTTCCTGGCATGGAGGGATGGAAAAGGGAACAGTTAGAAAGTCATATACGAATCTTTCCAGAAGGTCAATTTTGTGTAGAGTATGAAGATAAAATTGTAGGTTCATGTTCAAGTCTCATGGTTGAATTTGACGAATATAATGATCAGCACACGTGGAATGTCATTACAGACAACGGCTATATTACGAATCACGATCCACATGGATCTAATTTATATGGAATAGAAGTAATGGTAGATCCAGAATACCGCCGTATGAAAATTGGACATCGGCTTTATGAAGCTCGAAAGGAACTTGCCCGCCAATTAAATCTCCAGAGCATCATCATAGGTGGTCGAATCCCTAATTATCATAAGCATAAGAAAGAGATGACACCTCGTGAATATGTTGCAGCGGTAGAGAAGCATAGCATTTATGATCCAGTTTTATCTTTTCAATTATTAGAGGGTTTTACAACTAAACGAATTAACACAAGTTATCTACCAGACGATAAGGCATCCGATTCTTTCGCTACTTTGATGGAATGGAATAATATTGATTACTTACCTAAGTCAAGAAGAGTTTATCGAGCATCCTTCCCAGTAAGAATATGTGCCATACAATACATGATGAAAAAAATTGAATCGTTCAATGATTTTACTCGACAGATAGAATACTATGTAGACGTTGCCGCTGACTTTGGTTCTGACTTTGCGGTATTTCCTGAATTATTTACAACCCAGTTGATGTCTTTTCTTGAAGAAAAACGCCCTGATCAAGCAGTTCGTCGGCTTGCAACCTATACAGAACAATACATTGAACTTTTTACTGAACTTGCTGTAAGGTATAACGTCAACATTGTTGGGGGATCACATTTCGTCGAAGAAAATGAAAATATTTATAACGTGGCATATCTCTTTAGACGCGACGGTACGATTGAGAAACAGTCGAAGCTCCATGCAACACCTAACGAGCGTAAGTGGTGGGGGATTGCAGAAGGAAATGAGATCCAAGTATTTGACACGGACTGTGGAAAAATTGCAATTCAAATTAGCTACGACATCGAATTTCCAGAGTTAGCACGCATTGCGGTAGATAAAGGTGCAAATATTATTTTTGTTCCATTCTGTACAGAGGATCGTCAAGGATATCTCCGTGTTCGATATTGTGCACAAGCACGTGCAATCGAGAATCAGGTATATACTTGTATTGCAGGTACAGTGGGCAATTTAACACATGTGGAAAACGTAGACATTCAGTATGCTCAATCTGGCATTTTTTCACCATCAGATTTTGGGTTCGCAAAAGATGGAGTAGTCGGAGAATGTGACGCGAATATTGATACAGTTGTGGTAGGTGACGTTGATATTGAGAAGTTAAGACGATCAAGAAACACTGAATCAGTACGACTATTACGAGATCGACGTCGTGAATTGTCCAGAATAGAATATAGAAATTTAAAATTAGATTAAAATGTTTTTTTAGATAGAAAAGAGAGCTTGGACAATGATAGCAGTATGAATGAAAGGTAGAGTAGTGAGAGTCTGACTTATTTAGTTGGACTTTTTTTGATGAGAATGTAAAAGGATCTACTTACATAATGAATGAGTAAGGTGCAAATAATAGAATTTGGAGTCAGAAGAACTAGAAGGTTCTTATAAATTTGAAGTATGAAAATGCATTGATTAAAAAGAAGAAACGTGGTAGAGTAATATAGATTACATTATATTATTATTTATCAGGGTAAAGTTTCCCTATTATAAGCTTACAACATAATCAAGCTTAAGTCAACCCTCATTTTCTATTTTTTAAAGGAGTGCATGGAATGAACAAAGAACTTCGTCAGGAACAAAACCGTGTCGACACAATCATGGATATAATTGCGGATCAAATCGTCAAGATGGAAGGAGAAACTAACCAACGTCAAAATGAAGTAATTGGTATTCGCAAAAACTTTTGGGATGAAGTTAAGGTTAATACTGATAATTTTGATGATTATTTAGAGACAATTCTCAGTCTAAGACAACAGGCACAAGTTTTGTCCGTGAGCCAAAGCACTCATAAGCAAGCATCGAAGCGGTTATCAGCTCTAAGAAGAATGAAGGATGTACCGTATTTCGGCCGAATTGACTTTACTGAAGAAGGCACTTCTGAATTAGAACGTGTTTATATTGGAGTCTCTACGCTAACAGATGAGAGTGGAGACAATTTTTTAATTTATGATTGGCGAGCACCGATTTCGAGTGTTTACTATGATTATCCGCCAGGTCCAGCCGAGTATGTAACGCCAGGGGGTACCATTAGTGGTGAGTTGGATCAAAAGTGGCAGTACATCATACGTGATGGTGTAATTGAATCGATGTTTGATACGAGTCTTACAATTGGTGATGAGATTTTACAACATGTACTTGGTAAGGGCACCGATAAACATTTACACAGCATCGTTGCCAGTATTCAACAAGAGCAAAACCAAATTATTCGGCATGATCAAGGAAGATTGCTTATTGTTCAAGGAGCGGCGGGCAGTGGAAAAACATCAGCTGCCTTGCAGAGAATCGCGTACTTACTCTACAAATATAGAGAATGGTTAAAAGCTGACCAAATCATATTATTTTCACCAAATGCTATGTTTAACAGTTATGTCTCAAGAGTGCTACCTGAGTTAGGTGAAGAGAATATGCAGCAAGTTACATTTCAAGAATACTTAAGCCATCGATTAAGCGATCAATTTCAAGTTGAGGATAATTATGACCAATTAGAATATGTTTTAACAAAAACAAGTGACCCTTCCTATCAAGCTAGGACTTCAAATATCCAATTTAAAGCTTCAACACGTTTTTTTGATGTTATTAAAGCGTATAGACAGTCACTAGAATTATCTGGAATGATCTTTAAAGGAATTAAGTTTAGAGGAAAAACGCTGGTCTCTGCTAAGGAAATGAAAGAAAGATTTTATAGTAGTGACACCTCACTTCGCTTTTACAATAGAATCGAGAAGTTAACAGAATGGTTGAATAAGCGAATAGATGAAACAGAGAAAAATGAACTGAAAAAGCCCTGGGTAGAAGAAGAAATCGAGCTTCTTAGCAAAGATGATTATCAGAAGGCCTATAAGTTCTTACAGAAAAAAGAAGGCTATAAAGATAATTCATTTGACGACTATGAGAAAGAAATCAAGGTGCTCGGCAAAATGGTTGTTCGAAGAAAGTTAAAGCCATTGCGTAAATGGGTTCAAATGCTCCATTTTGTTGACATGAAGGGCGTTTATAAGCAATTATTTGCAAACTCAACAAAGATTGAACAGTTAATAGAAGGAGACATACCAAAGCATTGGGAAGATATATGTCAACTGACGTTCAAAATGCTTGAGGAAGGTAAATTGTATTATGAAGATGCTACTCCATTTTTACTTTTAAAAGAATTGATTCAAGGCTTTCAGACAAATGCCTCAATTAAACAGGTACTAGTGGATGAAGCACAGGATTATTCACCATTTCAGTTCGAATTTTTAAAACGTCTTTTTCCTGCTGCAAGAATGACAGTACTCGGTGATTTTAATCAAGCAATATTTGCCCATGCCAGTGAAATGGTTAATTTTCACGTATTGAAAGGCTTATATGGGCCAGAAGAAACACATGCGATAAACTTGACTCGCAGTTATCGATCAACTAAACCAATCGTTGAATTTACAAAGAATCTTGTTCCTGGTGGTGAACAGATCACCGCTTTTGAACGAGACGGTGAAGTGCCAGTATTAACACAAGTGTTAAATCGAGATGAACTCCATCGCCAAATAACATCTAAGATCATAGAATTGAAGCAACGTAATTACAATACAATAGCAGTTATATGTAAATCGGCTGCAGAGAGTGCGGCTGCCTTCAAGGCTTTAAAAGATATTGAGGGAATTAAGCTTGTTAAGAGCGGTTCGGTTGAGTATGAGCAAGGTATTGTGGTCATACCTGCTTATTTAGCTAAAGGAATCGAATTTGATGCTGTGATCATTTATGACGCTTCCAAGGATGTATATGGGGAGGAAAGTTTACGTAGATTGTTTTACACTGCATGTACGCGAGCTATGCACCTTTTACAGCTATACAGTATGGGAGAACCAAGTCCAATTTTAAAACATGGTACAACGAAAAGCTTAGTTCTAAATTAAGAAAATAAATATATTGCTGGTAATCTCTATATTCCCTAGAGATGAAAAATTCAAAAGAGAACTCATTATTAAAGTAATGAGTTCTTTTTTACTTTGTATCTTGAAGTTCATAATTTATTCATAAATCATTGATACCATCACTATGTATTTAAAAGTAGAGGAGGTATAAAATGGAATTTTTAAATAAAAAAGTAATCACACCAGACAATGGTGATTGGGCTGTTGAGGCACGTGGACTAGTCAAAGTATTTGGTGATAATCGCGCGGTAGACGGAGTAAATCTAAATGTGCGTGCCGGTTCGATCTATGGTGTGCTTGGTCCAAATGGGGCTGGTAAGACAACTACAATTAGGATGCTTGCGACTTTATTACGTGCGGACGCTGGCTCGGCAAAAATATTTGGACACGATGTGATCAAAGAGGCTCAGATCGTAAGACAATTGATTGGCGTGACAGGTCAGTATGCTTCGGTTGATGAGTCACTTAGTGCTACTGAGAATCTAGTCATTTTCTCACGACTACTAGGGTTAGGCCGTTCAGAGGCAAAGAATAAGGCTGCTGAATTATTAGAGGAATTTGGATTAACTGAAGCTGCTAAACGTCCATTAAAAAATTTCTCAGGCGGAATGCGTCGTAGATTAGATTTAGCCGCTAGTCTAATAGCGCAACCACCACTTATTTTTCTTGATGAACCGACAACAGGGTTAGATCCTCGTACTCGTAATCAAATGTGGGACACCATCCGTAGATTGGTAAAGAATGGGTCAACGGTGTTGTTAACGACACAATACTTACAAGAGGCAGATGAACTTGCTGACAGTATTGCAGTTATTGATCACGGCCGAGTTGTTGCAGAAGGTACTGTTGATGAGCTAAAAGCGTCAGTTGGAAGCTCTTCATTACATTTAACAATTCAAAATCCTGGAGAAATAGAAACAGCACGTCTGACGGTGGAAAGACTGCTTAATGTCCAGTCTAAAGTATCACGAGAAGACGGGAAAATTACTGCGCCTATGGCAGACGCTGATAAAGTAACTGACTTACTGATTGCTCTTCGTGAAACGGATATTCAACTGGCTGAATTGAGTGTTCAGAAACCAACATTGGATGAGGTCTTCTTAACGATTACTGGAAATGATATCGAGAAGGATAATTCTGAGGTATCCCACGAATCAATTAAGGTGGGGGAGGTAAGAGTATGAGTCAAACTTATCAAAGTACTATTAACAAACGTCAACTAAAAAACAGAACTAGCTTTCGTCAGTCAGTAAGGAACTCGCTTACAATGGCTTACCGTGGACTACTAAAGATTAAACGCACACCCGAGCAATTATTCGATGTTACACTTCAACCAATCATCTTCACTCTTATGTTTACTTATATTTTTGGCGGTGCAATTTCTGGTGATGTAAAAAGCTATTTACCAGTCATTATCCCTGGAATACTTGTGCAAACAGTTATTACTACCTCCATTGTAACTGGTGTACAGCTGCGTGAAGACATGGATAAGGGTGTATTTGATCGGTTCAAATCACTCCCTATTGCACGAATTGCTCCTTTAGCTGGAGCTTTGTTGGCGGATACAATCCGTTATACAATAGCGACTGTCCTAACGTTTACAATGGGATACATCATGGGTTACCGTCCGGAAGGTGGTCTAGGCTCAGTTATCCTCGCGGGACTTATTGTGATTGTTTGTTCTTGGGCAATTAGCTGGATATTCGCATTCTTTGGTGTAATCGCTCGAACAGCTTCAAGTGTTCAAGGTATTTCGATGCTAGTTCTATTTCCTATGACTTTCCTGTCTAATGCATTTGTACCAGTTGATACAATGCCAAACTGGCTTCAATGGTTTGTAAAAATAAATCCAATATCTCATCTAGTAACAGCAGTTAGGGAACTTGCTAATACTGGAACTGCCGGTTGGGATTTATCCATCTCATTGATTGGGGCGGCTGTTATTGTAATAATCTTTGCCCCACTTACTGTTAGTGCTTATATGCGACGAACGTAGTTAAGCTTTTAAGCTCATGCTGAATAAAAAACGAACTAAAAAAATAGTTCATCCAATAATAGGTTTTCCGTGAGTTTACTAACTTGTGGGAAACCTTATTTTTTTGAAGCCAGCCCTCTTATTAGATTTTTATAGATTGATGTATGGTATGATAAAGCTTTCTTACGGTTCTTTTCAAACAGGTTGTTGTTTTAAAACTACACCATAACGAAAAGAAACTAGACTATAAACTAAACTAACAGAAATAATAAGAATAAATTCTAAAATAAATGAGGCTAAATGATGGGGAATAAAAGCTTTAAAGATTATCAACTAAGTAATGAAATCGTAAATGCACTGGAACAATTAGGATTTACAAATCCTACAGAAGTTCAGAGTAAAGTAATACCACTAGTATTAAACAAAACGGACCTAGTAGTAAAATCGCAAACGGGTAGTGGTAAGACAGCGTCGTATGGTATACCAATTTGTGAACTAATAAAATGGGAAGAAAATAAGCCGCAAGCACTTATTTTAACGCCAACTAGAGAACTTGCAGTTCAAGTAAAAGAGGATTTTACTAATATTGGTCGATTTAAGAGGATTAAAGCTGTCGCAGTTTATGGAAAACAACCGATTGCCATCCAAAAAACAGAATTAAAGCAAAAAACTCATGTTGTTGTAGGGACGCCGGGTCGAGTGTTAGATCATATTGAAAGAGGTACATTGAGCCTAGAACAAATTAAGTATCTTGTTATTGATGAAGCAGATGAAATGTTAAACATGGGATTTATCGACCAAGTTGGAGCCATTATCGACGAGATGCCTAGAAATAGGGTAACTATGTTATTTTCAGCGACTATACCGGATGAGGTAAAAAATCTCGCAAATCAGTATATGAAAGCCCCTACAAGCATTGAAATTACAGCAACAGGGCTTACGACAGATAAAATTGATCATTCACTATTTTTAGTTGAAGAAGAGAATAAATTATCCTTGCTAGAAGATATAACGATTGTACAAAACCCTGATAGTTGTATCATCTTTTGCAGAACAAAGGATAGAGTGGATACTTTATATGATCAACTAGCAGATTTAGGTTATAGCTGTGATAAGATTCATGGTGGAATGGAACAAAATGATAGACTGCATGTAATGAATGATTTTAAAAGGGGAGATTTCCGTTATTTAGTAGCAACCGATGTTGCTGCAAGAGGGATCGACATTGATAATATTACTCATGTCGTTAATTATGACCTTCCTTTAGAAAAAGAAAGCTATGTACACCGAACTGGTCGAACTGGACGAGCAGGTCAAAAAGGAAAAGCCATTACGTTTGTTACACCTTATGAAGATCGATTCTTAGCATCAATTGAAGAATATATCGGTTTTGAAATTCCGAGGATGACAGCCCCTACAAGAGATGAAGTAGAACATAATATTGCTGCCTTTGAAACGAAAATGAATGTTGAACCGACTATTAAACAAGCTAAAAGTGAAAAGTTGAATAAGAAAATTATGAAATTGTATTTTAATGGTGGTAAAAAGAAGAAGCTTAGAGCGGTTGACTTTGTTGGAACGATTGCCAAAATCGAAGGAGTAACGGTGCAAGATATTGGTATTATTACAATATTAGATACTGTTTCTTATGTTGAAATATTAAATGATAAAGGTCCAATTGTGTTGAAAAAGATGAAGAATACCACAATAAAAGGTAAGTTATTAAAGGTACATGAAGCAAAAAAATAAAGCCTGTATAAGGCAAAAAAGTCTCCCAGATAAGTATTTACTATTTGAGAGACTTTTTTTTAATTGGTTTTATAAGATAGACAACTATTACTCACAGATGCGTAGCGACAAGTGCTCATCAGGCTGCCCACTTTTAAAGCTGGCTACCCGAGTGAAATACAACTACTTCTTTTGCCAAAATTTTTAACTCAAACAGTATCAACTGTTTCTGAAGAACTTACTTCAATTTTTGGTTCGGAAACTTTAGTTAAGATAATGATGCCGATGACAAATAATATAATCAAACTAAATACGCCCATATTTGAACGTCCTGTCATTTGTGCAGTTAAACCGACTAATAAAGGACCCATAATCGAAGCGAATTTACCAAAAATATTGTAAAAACCAAAAAACTCATTTGATTTTTCTTTTGGTACAAGCTTTGCATAAAATGATCGACTTAATGATTGAATGCCACCTTGTGAGGTTGCAACAAGCATTGCCAAAATCCAAAAGTCTACAGCTGTTTTTAAGAAGAAAGCATATATACAAATAATAATATAAATACTGATTCCAACATAAAGCATTTTTTTACCAGAAAATTTTTCTGATAATCTTCCAAAAAGGATTGAAAAAGGAGCAGCTACAGCTTGTGTAACAAATAAAATAATTAATAGATTTGTTGAGCTAATTCCAAGGTCAGAGCCATAAGCTGTAGACATTGTAATGATGGTTCCAACGCCATCGATATAAAAGAAATAAGCAAGTAAAAATAAAAATAAAGCACGATATTGTCGGATGTTTTTAAAGGTTTTTCCGAGTCTTTTAAAGCTATTTATAATTGGTTTTTGTTCGGGTTCAATGAAATAATTTTGATGAACATTTCGTAAAATAGGGATTGAAAATAACCCCCACCAAATTGCGGTAATCACGAATGCGATTTGACTTGCTGTGGTTGTAGTGATTGGAAGAATTTCTTGTTGTGCTAAAATGATGATCGCAATGCTAATTAGAAAAGGAATTGTACTTCCAATGTAACCTAAACCAAAGCCGCGAGCGGATATTCGGTTCATACGTTTCTCAGTAGTAACATCTACTAAAAAGGCATCATAGAAAACATTTGCTCCAGCGGATCCTATAGCTGCAATCGTATAGCAGATTAATAATAATAACCACTTATCACTAGGTATAAATGCAAGAAGTGCCGTAAAGGATACACCAAGTATTAAAAAGAAGGAGAAAAACTTCTTTTTAAAGCCCTTATAATCAGCGATTGTTCCAAGAATTGGTCCTAACATTGCCAAAATGAATGTGGAAATTGCAATGGTGTAACCTAAATAAGCAGTAGAATCTGAAGCATTGATTCCAGCTTTCGTAGCTGCGGCCTTATAAAATAGTGGGAAAACAGCGGTTGTAATAATAATAGAATAAGCTGAATTGGCCCAATCGTATAACATCCAACTATTCTCTTGCTTTGTAAAACTCTTCATGAGTTTTTCCTCCTAGTAAACTAGTAATTTCTATTATTATTATTTTACATAAAAATATATCCTATAAATATAAATTGTTATAAAATTTTACATCAGTTTTACACTAATTATTCCTAGTGATTGAGAGAATTATTAAGAAGTGATTTGAGTGGTGCAAAAGAGGGTGAAGCTTATCTACATCTCACATAAACAAGCGCTGTATTTTTTATTTCATTAACTTTTAATACTTTGTTAATAAATTGTTCTCCATGAGTTAAGTATTAGAGGTTACTATGTAGTTAAATCAACGATTGATTTAAATAATGTATTATTTAGTTACTTTAATCTACCAAGCTTAAATACTACTAATGGTAAAATTGATTTATCAAAATTTGGTATCGATATGGCTAAGTTACAAGAAGCAATTAAACAACAAGTAGAAGCACAATCAAAACCAGCTACTGGTTCAAATAACTCAACTACAAAACCAACAGTGCCATCTACACCGGCTAAACCAACAACACCACCGGTTGCTGAAAAACCTGCAACACCGGCTAAGCCAGCAACACCGGCTGAAAAACCAGCAACACCACCAGTTGCTGAAAAACCATCGACATCAACAGCTTTAAATGCTTACGAAAATAAAGTATTTGAATTAACAAATGTTGAACGTACTAAAAATGGTTTAAAACCATTTACTTTAAATGTTGAATTATCAAAAGTTGCTCGTATTAAATCACAAGATATGACTGATAAAAACTACTTTGATCACAACAGTCCGACTTACGGTTCACCATTTGATATGATGAAAAAATTCGGAATTTCATATAACTATGCAGCAGAAAACATTGCTAAAGGTCAAAGAACTCCTGAAGAGGTTGTAACTGCTTGGATGAACAGTGCTGGTCACCGTGCAAACATCTTAAATCCTAACTTAACTCAAATTGGTGTTGGTTATGATTCAAGAGCTAACACTTGGACTCAACAATTCATCGGTAAATAATAGTATTAACATTTAAATAAAAAGTAGTCCACT